>CAJXNA010000025.1 GCA_913056415.1 uncultured Chloroflexota bacterium
ACTGAACAGATTACAATCAGAGAATCGCGTGGAATGAGCAGCGCATCTGCCGAAGTTTATGCGGCTGAGGCAGTGACAGATGACACACGCACTATCACGGAGGTGCGTATCAACACCAGATGGACTAAACAGTATCTTACTGCGGAGGACGACCCAGTATTGACAAAGCTCTGGGACAATGACGACGACGCCATCTTCGACACAATGTAGCCCTGGCGATGTCTTCCTAGTCCCATTCAAGTTCGCTGACACCGACGAGCTTAAGCCAAGGCCAGCGGTCGTAGTCAGCGTACCCGCGTTTCAGGCCAGTCGCGCAGATGCTATCATGCTGGCTTTGACTACAAGGCCCGGCCGCACGTATTTCGGTGATTGTCCGATAGAGGACTGGCGACTCGCAGGCTTGCCCAAGCCGAGCACAGCCAAGGGCGTACTTCGGACGATAGATCGGTCGCTGATTCAACGACGCCTTGGTTTATTGAGTGCCGCTGACAAGCAGCGCGTTCAAGATAGTCTGCGCGCTATTCTAGGACTCTAACGGGGAACCTATAATCGCCACGGCTACAGCCGCACGGGCTCGCGGCCCTTGCGGACACGCTCGGCGGCGAGGATGCGCTCGATGGCGTCCACGCAGGCGTTGAGGTCGTCGTTCACGAGCGTGTGGTCGAACTCCTCGGCGGCGGCCATCTCGTCGCGGGCGGTGCGCAGGCGGATGTCGAGCTGCGCGGGGCTGTCGGTGGCGCGGGAGCGGAGGCGCCACTCCAGCTCGTCCCAGGAGGGCGGCAGGAGGAATACCGTCACCGCACCGGGACAGACGGACTTGATGTAGCGGGCGCCCTGTATGTCGGTGCGCATCACCACGTCCTTGCCGGCGGCGAGCGCCTCGCGGATGGGGGGCTTGGGAACGCCGTAGCGGTAGTCGTAGACGGTGGCGTTCTCAAGGAACTCGCCCTTCGCCAGCATCTCGTCATACTGCTGGTCGGAGAGGAAGAAGTAGTCCACGCCATCGGTCTCCTCCGGACGAGAGGGACGGGTGGTGGCGGTGACGGTGAAGTGGTAGGGGCGGTTGAGCGACTTGAGGCGGCTGAGGAGGGAATCCTTACCTACGCCGGAGGGGCCGGTGATGACGGCGAGGAGGGGAGCGGGGCCTGCCGCTGCCATGTGAGGGGCTAGTCGCTGAGGGGTTGGGCGCCGCGGGCGGTGGCGACGCGGCCGGCGATCGCCTCCGGCGTGATGGCGATGAGGATGATGGCGCCCGTATCGGTGAAGATGGCGCATTTGGTGCGGCGGCCGCTGGTGATGTCCACGATCACTCCTCTCTTCTTGCCTTCCCGTATCAGGCGCTGTATCGGCGCCGAGCCGGGGGAGACGATAGCGACCACCCGGTTAAGAGCGATGTAGTTCCCGAAGCCCACGTGGATGAGATCAGTGTCCAACGGTCCTACCCCTTAGCGGCGGCAGCCCGCCGACCCGACAATAGGTCGAGATCGCGCCAGAACCAGGGGTATGATACCGCAACGACGCCCGCGCTGCGAATTACGGTCTCCCCGCGGGCCAGGACACCGGCTAAGGCCAGCATGATGGCAATGCGGTGGTCACCGTGGGTGGAGACGGCCGCGCCCTGAAGGCGGCGGACCGGCCGGATGCGCAGGCCGTCCGGGAACTCCTCGATATCGGCGCCCAGACGGCGCAGCTCGCGGGCGGTGGAACGAATGCGGTCGGACTCCTTGACCCTGAGCTCGGCGGCGTCGCGGATGACCGTCTCGCCGCTGGCGAAGCAGGCAGCGAGCGCAATCAGCGGCAGTTCGTCGATGGCGCGGGGCACGAGGTCACCCTCGATCACGGCGCCGCGGAGGCGAGAGGAGCGCACGCTGATGTCCGCCACGGGCTCCGGGCCCCAGGTACGCTGCTCCTCCAGGGTAATGTCGGCACCCATGAGGCGAAGGGCATCCAGCACGCCAGAGCGCGTGGGGTTGACGCCGACGCCCTGTATCCGGAGATGGGCGTCTGGATGGCAGGCGGCGAGAACCAGCCAAGCAGCGGCGGCCGAGATATCGCCCGGCACGCGCAGGCTCAGGGGCTGAAGGTCGCGCGCCAGGGGCCGGACCCGCACCTGCCCGTCGCCGAAATCGAGGTCGGCGCCCATCGCCTGGAGCATGCGCTCAGTGTGGTCGCGGCTGGCGGCGGGTTCCTCGATGACGGTCTCGCCGTGAGCGTAGAGTGCGGCCAGGGTGAGGGCGGACTTGACCTGGGCGGAGGCGACTGGCGAACGGTTGCGGATGCCTTTCAGGGGACGCCCGTTGATGGCCAGCGGCGCCCTGGTGTCACCTTGCCGACCGGAGATGTCGGCGTCCATGAGACGCAGTGGCTGAATGACGCGGGCCATGGGACGGGAGAGGAGGGAACGGTCGCCGGTGAGGACGGAGAAGAACGGCTGTGGGACGAGAAGGCCCGCCAGCAGCCGGATGGAGGTGCCGGAGTTCCGGCAGTCCAAGACGCGATCGCTCTCGGACAGGCCGTGGCGGCCGCGGCCGCGGATACTGAGGGTAGTCTCGTCCAGCCAGCGCCAGTGGACACCCAGGCTACGCAGGCAGCGCAGCGTGGCCAGGCAGTCAGCGGAGCGCTGGAAGCCCTGGACCACAGCCTCGCCGCCGGCGATGGCGTTAAAGATGGCGGCGCGATGAGAGATCGACTTATCGCCGGGGAGGTCGATCGTGCCGCGGAGTGTGCGGACGGGACGGACAAGGCGCTGCACCGCAGCTCACCCGCGGTCCTTCTCTTTGCTTTCTTCTGAGTTCCGGCGCTCTTTCTTCTTTTCGAGCTTGTCCAGATCGCGCCGAATGTCCTCAGCTATGCGCTCAGCGCGGCTGGGCTTGCCTTCGGCCCCAGTGGACCCGGCTTCCCTCATGAGGCCCGGCAGCTCGCGAACCTTCTTCACACGCTCGCTGACCCAACCGCCCATGAGGGATTTCATCATGTCCTGGCGCACGTCCGCCGGCTCCTCCCCCTCCAGGCGCCGCGGGTGCGGCTCGGCTAGGAAGCTGTCGCGGTCGATCTGGACCCGGGCGAACGTCTCCAGCAGCTCCTCGGTGTCGCCCTGAAGCAGGCCGCGGTAGCGCTGGAGCTCTTCCACCATGCGGTCGAGCCAGTGGACGGCGGCGTCGCGGTTGGTGAGGAAGATGTCGTGGCTCATCCGGGGGTCGCCGGAGGCGAGGCGGGTGACGTCGCGGAAGCCGGATGAGGCCATGGGAGCGAGGTCGTTCCAGGCGGGGCTGGCGCGCAGCAGGGAGAACAGGGCGGCGGAGAGCAGCAGGGGCAGGTGGCTGACGGCGGCCGCGTACTGGTCGTGCTCCTTGGGTTCCATGTACAACGGCTCGGCGCCCACCAGCGTTACCATGCCGGCGACGGAGCGCACGGCGTCCTCATGTGCGTTTACGGCAGGACAGAGGCAGTAGGCGCGGCCGCGGAAGAGGCCCGCCTCCGCGCTATCGATTCCCGGCGTATCTTTACCGGCCATCGGGTGTCCGCCGACGAAGCTTACCGAGGGCGGGAGGAGCTCGGCGGCCCACTCCACTATCCGCTCCTTGGTGCTGCCGGTATCGGTGACCACACAGCCGTCCGGCAGGTCGGGAGCGATCTGCTGCATCACCTCGCGTACGGCGAGGACGGGCGTGGCGATAATGACCATACCGGCCCGCTCCACCGCCCTGGGCAGGTTGTGCTCAGCCCGGTCGATGGCGCCCATCTTGCGGGCTTTGTTGGCGGCGCCGCGGGCCCGATCGTGGCCGACGATCTCCGTGCCCGGGAGGCCGGCCGCCTTCATCGCCAGCCCCAGGGAGCCACCGATAAGGCCGAGGCCGATTATGGTGATACGTTTGCGTTCCTGGTCTTCTTTCGTCACGGCGTCAGCTTAGCACGAGGCGCGGAGCGCGAAAAGCGCCGCTAACCGAATACGTCTTCGTCTATGCCGGCGAACAGGCGGGCGAGGACGTTGATGATGGGGCTCATAACCTCGAACAGGACGCCGAACTGGCCGCCGGTCAGGAACGGCAGGGCGATGAGGGCGATGAGGATGAAGAAGCCGTAGCGGTTCTGGAACTGCATGTAGGAGTGGGTAGCCTGGTCGGTGAGGAAGGCGGGGATGACGCGGTGGCCGTCGAGCGGGAAGATGGGAAGGAGGTTGAATACGCCCAGAATGATACTGATCAGGACGATGGCGCTCAGGTACAGCCCCAGGTACTCGTCGAAGCCAAAGCCAACGAAAAGGAAGCGGTCGAGGACGGCGAAGTTGAAGGGCGACAGCCAGGGCACCAGGCCGAGCTGGAGGGGGAGGCCGGCCAAGGTAGCGACGAGGAAGTTGGAGACCGGCCCGGCGCCGGCGACGATCGCCATCATCGCCTTGGGGTTGCGAGACACGTTGGGGTTCACCGGCACCGGTTTACCCCAACCGAATCCAACCAGGAACAGGAAGATGGTGCCGGCGGGGTCCAGGTGGGCCAGCGGGTTGAGCGTTACGCGACCACGGCTACGGGGCAGGCTATCGCCCATGCTATCGGCTATGTAGGCGTGAGAGAACTCGTGGAAGGAGATGCCGACGACGAGAGCGGTGACCAGGGCTCCGAAGAAGATGAGAGCGGCGAGAGGATCGTTGTCTAACCGGTCAAGGTAGCGGAAGAAGAGCATTCGCAGTTCATGATAGCACGTAGCTACGGTTGACAGACGGATATATAATCGATTCGCACCCCGCCAGTGGCGGGGGCCTAGAGGAGGGCCACCATGACCAGCAAGCGAAGTCCGGTAGCGGAGCCGGTCGTAAGCATCGAGGCGGCGCAGAAGGCCTGGAGCTACTCCCTGTTCGACGCGATCTTCCAGCGTCGCGCCCGCCGCTTCCCTCTGGGAGCCGAGATGCCTGCGGGGGTAGCGCCGTTCAAGTCAGACAAGGAGCCGATCCCGCTGGACGAGATCGAGGAGGCGATGCTGGTGATGGCCGGGACCGGCATCAGCGGCCTCAACCTGTCTGACCTGCCGTTTAACGATCAGGCCGGCAGCAACTGGTGCGGCAATACGATGATCCAGTTCGTGGGACGCACCTACGCCAGCGCCTGCGGCTCCCACGGCACGGAGCTGTTCTTCACCAACGACGAGGGCACCTACCTGGTGCAGATGCGCGACAAGCTCCCCGCCCAGATGCAGGAGTTCGAATCGCCGGATGACCGTGAGAAGATAGTGCAGGCGTTCCGCGCCAACACCGTGAAGCTGTCCAACGGCCGTCTGCCCATCCCGATGGAGGAGCCGGTGACCCTCCCCTTCAACCAGTGGAACGCCAACAAGCCGGGCACCACACTGTTCATGCCTGTGAGCGACGTCACCTGGGAGTACATCAACGCGCTCATGCTGATGCTGGACGCACCCAACTGCGCCTACGTCTACGACGATATGAACGGCAACGCCGAGCCGCTGAAGAAGTACGCCGATGCCGGCCACCTGGACCGCAGCCGCGCCTACCCTCTCTCCGGCTACGAGATGGGGATGTACTCGGCGATATCAGGCGTGGAGCAGGCGATCATGCTCCAGAACATGTACCTGGCGCTCCAGGCGATGGGGCTGGGAGGCTGGATCTTCAGCTCATCCGTAGGAGCGGCGGTGATGCCGATGATGGGGTTCCGGATGCATATGGCGTCCCAGCCTGAGGGGCCGTTCAAGCCGCTGGACTCGTCTTCGCCGGGACGGCCGGTGGTGGTGGGGCTGGACGGACTGTTTGAGTCGTACTGCCCGCCCTACTACCCGGACATGGCGAAGGCGGTGCAGGCGGTGTGGGACGCGAAATGGGGCTCCGGTGGCATCTACAAGGAGGAGGGCGGCCCCGCCCCGTTGCGCGACCGCCAATCGCTGGACAGGGTCGTCGCCAAGACGCCGGAGTGGTGCCTGGAGGCGACGAAGGATCTGTGCACTTACATCTGGGACACGTACGGCCGCTTCCCGGCGCTGTCAGACCCGATGGTGATGAGCATCTGGTTCCAGGCGCACCACCTGGAGACGGAGTTCTACGACCAGTACTACCAGCCCGGCGCCTACCACGAGACGATCCGCAACCATATGGGCGTCTGGCATAGCGCCCGCTAGGCGCGAAGGCAGCAGGGCAGACGGGGGCTAGCGTTCTGGCGCGGTCTGACTAGAGGCCGGGGCCTCCGCAGGAGGCTGAGGGGACGCCGCTGAGGCGCGCTGTGGAGGGGACTCCGCCACCTCCATGCGATTGTCGAGGGAGCGGACACCCGGGACCGCCTCCGCGACTCTCAGTATGTTAGCGGTTGGCGCCGCGCTGGTGAGGAAGCCGCCTAACGTCACCTCACCAAGGGCCGCCCGCACGTAAATCCGCTCGTGGCGGAAGAAGCCGGCGGCGTCAAGGGCTTGGCCTATTTCGATCTCCAACTGCCGGTCGTTGATGACGTCGCCGCGGACGGCGGCGGCGCCGAGCACTGAGGATGCGGCCTCATGGACATGGGCTTCAGCCTGCGGGGTGCGGACGTTGCCCGATAGGTAGGCTGTTCCGTCCACCACCTCAACGCTCAGGCTGTGACGGTCGTCCGCGGTCAAGTAGGGGTGGGCGGCGATGGCATCCCGCACCGCCTGAAGGAGCTCGGAATCGCGGCGGTAGCCGGGCAGGGCGTCCGCCTGCGCCGCCAGACGGATGATCCCGCCCTCAAGAGCGATGTCCTGGATAGGGACAACGCGCTGATCGGACGCGAATAGGCCACGGCTCAGCATCAGGTGGCTGGCGCGGCGGGAGGTGCGCTCTACCAGCGCTCCGGCGAGCCTGAAGCCGGCGACGGAAAGCGGTGTCTTGGCTGAAAGAGGCTTCGGCGGCACGGCCAGCGGGGGTATCTCCCGACGGAACGCCTCGTAGCTGGTGCAATCCAGGGAGAGGGCGTCATCATCCCAATCGGCGGCGATGGAGAAGGGGAGCTTCACCTGGCTGGGGCGGAAGATGCCGCGGGAGATCACAAGGTTGAGGACCAGCCAGTCGTCGTCAACCTCGAAGGACGCCAGGCGCCCCTGCCAGCGGTCACGGAACCGGACAGGGCCACCGAGGCGCAGGGCGGAACGCGTACTCTGCATACTCCCGCTGATTAGAGTAGGGCAGAGCAACGCTAGGGGCAAATCAGCGATAATTGATAAACTTATTGTCCGTATTTCCCTTGACGATGAGACCGCGACTGGTTACGCTATCGGACAGATTTGCGTAAGGAAAGCTTTCCATAGCGAAAGGAGGCAGGCCATGCCCGAATGGATGAGCCGCCACAAGTGGTTACTGATAGTAGGGGCCGTGTTCATAAGCCTATTGATCTTCGTCGCCTGTGACGACGATGACGATGGAGATGGCGTTACGCCAGCGGACGGCGAGCCGCCGGCGGCCGCGGAGGTGGAGGCCCTGGCCGCCATCTGTTTCCCCGAGAGCTGCCGAACCGCCCTACGTGAGGCGATAGAGCAGGGGCTCATCGACCAGTTCATCTTCGTGGACGGCTCCAAGTCCCAGGAGATGTTCGATGACATAGGGGTAGAGAACTTCGAGGGGATGTCCGGGACAGCGCCGGGGGCGGCAGACCCGGACCTAGCCCAGGCGTTCGAGGATGCTTATAACGCCTCCGAGTTCGGGCCTATACCGGCCCTGCCGTTCCTGCGAGAGTCGTATGACGCCGTGTACCTGATCGCCCTGGCGGCGGCCGCCGCCAACTCCACCGATTCCGCAGATATCCGCGACAACCTGCGGTACATAGCTAACCCGGGGGGTGAGGTGATCAACCCGGGCACGGATGGGTTCACCACGGCCCTGGGGCTCCTCGACGCGGGTGACGACATCAACTACGAGGGCGCCGCCGGTCCCCAGGACTTCGACGCCAACGGCGACGTCGCCAGGGGCGCAATCGAGATCTGGAAGATAGTGGACGGGGAGATCACCGTTCAGAGCAGTGAGGTGTCCGACCTGGGAACGGCGGCGGAGGGCACGTTGTCGCGGTCAGACACGACACCGACGGAGCCGCTGAAGATCGGCATCCTGGTGCCGTTCACGGGCGACCTTTCGGACTTCGGCGCCGGCTTCTTCGATTCAGCGCGGCTGGCCGCCCAGGAGATCAACGCGGCGGGCGGCGTGTTCGGGCAGGACATTGTGCTGGTTGACGCCGACACGGGAACCGTGGAAGCGACAGGTGTAGAGTCGGCCAACACGTTGATAGACGTTGAGGGGGTGCACGCGATAATGGGAGCGGCGTCCAGCGGCGTAACCCTGCCGATAGCCGAGTCGGTTACGAGCCCCGCCGGTATCCTGATGATATCTCCATCGTCGACCTCGCCCGCCCTTACCACGGTCGCTGATAATGACTTCCTGTTCCGGTCCACGATCTCGGACGCGGCGCAGGGGGTGGTGCTGGCGGAGCTAGCCATAAGCCTGGGCTTTACCAGCGTATGTACGTTCTTCGTCAACACCGCCTATGGTGAGGGGCTTTCCGATCAGTTCACGGAGACGTTCGAGTCCCTTGGCGGCACCGTTCCCGCAGCGGTGCCTCACGAGCAGGAGCAGACGACCTACGTCTCCGAGCTGCAGACCTGCGTGGGAGGATAAGGCGTAGAAGTAGCGCCTAATCGAGAGAGGGACGGGAGACGTACTCCCGTCCCTCTCTTATTTGTGGTGTAACGCGCTCAACCGGCGGGAGCGTGCGGATCAGCCGATTCCGCTTCGGCAGGCATACTACGGCGAAGGCGATCGACCCAGATGGAGACCCTCCGCACCTCTGGCAGAAGACCCTTGGGCCTGAGGAGCAGGAAGCCGACGATGAGAGCGCCGATGGCGAAATCGCGGATGAAGAAGATGCGCGTCTCCAGGAAAACCGGTAGATCATAGGCTTGCAGCAGGATGGTGATACGCCAGAAGCCCCAGACTACGTAGGCCCCTAGTATGGCGCCCTTGTTGTTGCCGCTGCCGCCCACGATGAGCATGGCCCAGAAGATGAAGGTACCGAAGAAGTGGTTGAAATTTTCCGGGGAGATGGCACCTCTCTGGTAGGAGAAGATGGCGCCGCCAATGCCCATGACCACAGCGCCCAACACGAAGCCCTGGGCCTTGAAGGCGAAGACGTTCTTGCCGCTGGCAGCGGTGGTCATTTCGTCCTCACGGACGGCGCGCAACACACGACCCCAGGGCGACCGGATCCCTCTTTCCACGGCGATGAACACAAGGATGAGAATCACAACCGCGATGCCGAAGATGACGAACTTGTAGTCGCCCGGGGCGACCAGATCGCCCAGGGGCCTGGGGATACCGGGTAGTCCGCGAGTGCCGTTGACCAACCCCGACTCCTCGATGGCGACCCGCCGCAGGAGCTCGGCGATGCCGATGGTGACGATGGCCAGGTAGTCCTCCCGCAGGCGAAGGGCGGGTATTGAGACGAGGAAGGCGAGCACGCCGCAGAACACGGCCGCGCCGAGTATACCTACCAGGAAGGGTAGCCATTGATCGCTATCGAGGAAGGGGATAAGGTTCAGGTCCTCCCCGAAGCCCCCAACGTACTGGACGAACTCGGTCTCGGCCGGCCCCTTGGTGATGATGGCGGCGGTAAACGCGCCCACCAGGAAGAACGCCATGACGCCGAAATTGAAGATGCCCGTATAGCCCCACTGGACGTTTAGGCCCAAGACGAGCAGGGAGAAGATGGCTACCGAGGTGCCGAAGGTCACCAGAAAGCTAATGACCGAGTCGAAATCGCGGCTGCGTTCAGCGGGCATGATGATGATGGCTGCGGTTACGGCTGCGAAGGCGAGCGGGGTTATGAGCCGGTCGGGCTTCATCAGGTCTTCACCCCGAACAGGCCGCGCGGACGCAACAACAGGATCAGGATGAGGATGACGAAAGCGACGGAGAACTTGTAGCCGGGGCTGATATCGAGCAAGTCCTGAGCGACGGCCACCTCCTGGGTAATGCCGACGATCATGCCGCCGAGGAAAGCGCCCTGAGGGCTGCCGATGCCGCCGAGGATGGTGGCGGCAAACAGGGGGAGAAGAAGGACGAAGCCCAGCTCCGGCTTGAGCTGGGCCTGGAGGGCCAGCATCACCCCGGCCGCGGCTACCAGCGCCCCGCCAATCGCCCAGGTCCACGTCACCACTTGCTCGGTGTTGATGCCGGCCACCAAGGCGAGGTCAGGATTATCGGACATAGCCCGCATCGCCTTGCCCAACTTGGTGCGGAAGAGGAGGAGGTATAGCAGGGCGGCGAGAACGAGGGCAGCGAAGAAGATGAATATCTGATCGGTGACGATGCGGACGTCGAAGGGGAGATCGGTGGTAGGACGGATGCCGGGAACGTAGAGCCGGGGCGAGGCGCCCCAGAGCATGAGCATGAGGCTGCGCATGGCCAGGGCGATGCCCAGGAATGCGATGGCGAAGATGACGATGCCGCTGCCGCGGCGCCGTAGAGGACGGTAGACGAGGCGATCCAAGAGGATGAAGAGGGCGACGGCGGCGACCACGGCGACGAGCAGGGCCAGCAGTAGGCCGTATCCGAAGGAGAACTCTCCCTCGCCCGGCCAGGGGATGCTGCTGGTGGCGCCCGGTAAATCGTTCAGACTCCAGGGTAGCTCTACATCGGTTCGCTCGCCAACAACCTTCCCCGTGAGGGCGAAGAAGGCCACGTAGGCGGCGAGCATCATTGAGTCGCCGTGGGCAAAGTGAGCGAACTTCAGAATGCCGTAGATCAGGGTGAGGCCGATGGCGCCCAGGGCGAGGATGCTGCCGGTGACCACGCCCACGGCGAAGGCGTCAGTCTCCGTGAGGATGGCCCAGGTACCGAAGACGAGGAAAAAGAGCCACAAGGCGGCCAGAATCAGCTGGTCGCCGACGCCACGAAAGCGGTCCTGGGCTGTAGCCAGGGCGTCCGTGAGCCGGCCTGCGAAGACGGACATGGGTGTCAAGCCCCCAGGTAGAGCTTGCCCACTTCTTCGTTGTCCAGCATCTCCTTCGCCTCCCCCTCGAACCGGTTCTCGCCCATCGCCAGTACGTAGGCGCGACTTGCGAAGCTGAGCGCCTCTTTGGCGTTCTGCTCCACCAGGAGGATAGCGGTGCCGCCCCGGTTGATATCGCCGATCTTCTCGAAGATGGAGTCCACCATCTTGGGCGAGAGGCTGGCGGACGGCTCGTCCAGGAGGAGAACCTTGGGGTCGAGCATGAGGGCGCGGGCGAGCGCGAGCATCTGGCGCTGGCCACCGGAGAGCCTGCCGGCGCGTTCAGCGCGGCGGGGCGCGATGTCGGGAAACAGGTCGTAGACGCGCTCCAGGCGGTCGCGGAGGCCGTCGCGGCGGACGTATGCGCCCATCTCAAGGTTCTCGTTAATGGTAAGGCTGGGGAAGACGTTCTCGGTCTGGGGCACGTAGGACATACCGCTCTGGACAATTCTGTCCGGGGCGATGTTAGTGACGTCCCGCCCGACGAGCTCGACGCGCCCGCCGCGAACGGAGACGAGCCCAAAGATCGCCTTCAGCAGCGTGGACTTGCCGGCTCCGTTGGGGCCGATGACGGCCACGATCTCTGCCTCGCTGACGGCTATGGAGACACCGTGGAGGATCTCCACCTCACCGTAGCCGGCGACGACGTCCTGGACCCGGAGGACGGCCGTCATCGATACTGCCCTCCCAGGTATGCGTCGAGCACACGCTCGTCCTGCTTGATCTCCTCAGGGGAGCCTTCCGCGAGGAACTCCCCCTGGCTCATAACTATGACTGTATTGCAGAGCCGTGTGATCAGGTCCATGTCATGCTCGATGACGAAAAAGGTGATTCCAAGCTCGCGGCAGAGGGTTTCAATGTTGTCCACAAGCTTGCGCATGAGGACGCGGTTGACGCCCGCGCCGGGCTCGTCCAAGAGGATCATTGCGGGGTCTGTCATGAGGGTACGGGCCAACTCCAATAGCTTCTTCTGGCCGCCGGATAGGTTTGCGGCGTACTCATCGCGCAGATGGACGAGATCAACGAACTCTAGAACTTCCAGCGCTTTCTCGTATATCAACCGCTCCTGGCGGGAGACGCGGAAGCCGAACAGCAAGGGGTTCCATATCTGCTCGCCTACCTGGTTAGGGGGCACGAGCATGAGGTTCTCCAGCACCGTCATCGTCTTCAGCTCACGAGGAATCTGGAATGTGCGCACGATACCGCGATGGAATATGCGGTGCGGGGGCAGACCATCGATGCGCTCATCCTGGAACAGGATATGGCCGGAGGTGGGCTTGAGGAAACCGGTGATGAGATTGAACAGTGTGGTCTTGCCGGCGCCGTTGGGGCCGATGAGGCCGGTGATGGTGCGGCCCCTCACGGATAGGCTGCAGCGGCTAACGGCGCGGACGCCGTCGAAGGATTTGACAACGCTTTCGACCTCAAGTATGGGAGCAGAATCTTCCATATCTTCACTCAGAGGCGCCCTTCCCGGCCCTCAGCGAGGCGAATCTAGTATAGAGGAGAATGTGTTGAGAGCGCCATCAGTTGACCGGGCTCAACTGTCGGTACGAAACTCCAGGCGGTGTTGTCCTTGTAACGAGGCTGGGGGGGGACACGTCTTCAGACTGTGGAGAGGCGATCCTACCATGGGATCCCTATTGAAAAGAGGCAACATGCAGGTGAAAGTGATGCAGACGCGGGCCCCAACTCAGCCCCATGACGGAGACGATAAGTTCATCCAGGGCGAAAGGCAGCGCCTCGCCCAGGAGATCCACGATGGCTTGATCCAGGAGCTGACGGGGGCGGTGTTGCAGCTAGAGATCTGCGAGAAGGTCTATACGAAGGACTCCAGCCAGGTCCTCGCTCCCCTGACCCGCGCCAAGAAGCAGGCCCGCAAGTGCCTCAACCAGCTACGACAGCTGACGTTTGACCTGCGGTTGACGGCGGTGAAGGAGCTGGGGCTGGTGAAGGCGTTGCGCCGCCATTGTGACGAACTCAGCCAGGAGAAAGGCATCGCTATTGCATTCAAGGCGACGAAGGCGCGGGTGGAGCTGCCCCTGTCTATCGCTGGGAGCCTGTACTACATCGTGCGGGAAGCTTTGCTGAACGCCAGCAAGCACGCAAAGGCCAAACACATCCAGGTGCGCGTGAGCTTTGATAAGCAGCAGGTGATGGTGACCGTGGAGGATGACGGCATCGGGTTCGAGGTTGAGCCCACGCTGGCCAAGGCGGAGGAGGAGAAGAAATTCGGTATGGTAGGCATGCATGAGCGGGCGCACCTGCTGGGCGGCAGTTTGCACGTGCAGAGCGCCCCACAAA
>CAJXNA010000026.1 GCA_913056415.1 uncultured Chloroflexota bacterium
TGGAGTTCAGACGTGTGCTCTTCCGATCTCGATGTTCAGTTCGCCGTATACGGGGTAGTCGAATAGCTGCCCCTCGTTGATCGTGTAGATGTTGCGGCGACCCACACGCTTCTTCTCGATGAAGCCGCCCTCCTCTAGGTCGCGCACTATCTGATACACGGCCCGCTCGGTGAGATTCGTGCCGAACGCGATCTCGCGCAGGGTAGCGCGAGGGTTCTGGAAGAGATGGGTCAGCACCAGTCCGTAGTTGCTCAGGAAGTTCCACTTCTTAGGCATTCATTCACCCCCGCTGCTCGCGTGGAGGCTGCCGCCGTCTCCGGCGGGCTGCCCCTCGCCGCCAGTTCCGCTTAGATTTTCCCGGATTATTGTCATGAAGTGCCTTGACACCCCCATCCGGCTCACCTTATCCTGATCTTACCAATGCAGAATCCAGATTCCGTATTAATTCGCTGAAGCGCGATATTAAGATACTGATGTCAAGAACCTGGAAACTACCTTAGTTTATACGGATACGAAATTCAAGTGATATTATGCACATAATAAAGGTTAAAGTCTAGCACCCGCTTAGCAACCGTTCAGTTTTTCGGAGACGCACCCCGAACAAATGCCCTCACTACCTAAGCTCTTCCGCTCCTCAGCCGCGGACAGCGTCAATGAGGCGGCCCGCCGCCTCGACCTGTTCGCCGAGAAGTACCAGCAGTTCTTCCCCCGCGTCTTCGCCTACGTCTACGGCCGCGTGCACAACGTTCATCAGGCGGAGGACCTCTGTTCAGAGGTGTTCGAGCGGGCCTTCGTCAAGATGGGCTCCCTGCGCAACGATGAGGCGTTCTCCACCTGGCTGTTCACCATCGCCCGCAACCTGGTCACCAGCCAGGCCCGCAAGCGTGGCCGCGAATCCATCGTTGACCCCGATATCCTGAAGTCCGTAGTCGCCACCAACGTCTCCGTCGAGAACGAGGTGCTGGTCCGCGAGGAGGTGGCGGCGGTGATCGAATGCCTGAAGACGTTTCCCCAGCGGGAGCAGGATATCGTCTCCCTGAAGTTCGACGCCGAGCTATCTAACAGCCAGATCGCAGGGATAATGAGCCTGAGCGAGCCCAACGTCCGCGTCATCCTCTTCCGCACTTTGCGCAAGCTGCGGGAGATGATGAAGTCCAGCGGCGGCTCCGGCGCATAGCCCGCGCTGCCCGACCCAGGATTGTTCGCCCCGCCTACGCCTTCTTCGCCTCCGCTGCCCGCTGCCCGATAACCCCCTCCGAGCGTAGCGCCTCGATCTCCTCCCAGGAGAACCCCGTCTCCAGCAGCACCTCCTCCGTGTGCTGCCCGAACTCCGGCGCCGGCCTGCGAATGCTGCCCGGCGTGCCGTGCAGGTTCACCGCCGGGCTCACCATCTTGATCGGCCCGTGGGACGGGTGCTCGAAGGTGGTCACCATATCGTTCGCCGCTATCTGTGGGTCGGCCGCCAGCTCACCGTACTCCTGCACCACCTCCACGATCATGTCGTGCCGTCGCAGCAGCTCCACCCACTCCCGCGCCGGCTTGGCGGCGAACAGCTCGTCCAGCTTGGCGATCAGGCCCATAAGGTCGGTGGCGTGCGTGCGCATCCAGTCGATGCTCAGCTCGTCCGGCTCCAGCAGGACGCCCGTCGCCTCCTCCATCGCCTTTCGGAAGACGGGCCAGTAGCGGCCCACCTGGGCCATCGCCAGGATCACCCACTTGCCGTCCTTCGCCTTATAGTGGTTCCACAGAGGGCTCGTCAGCTTCCGCGATATGCGCGCCAGCGGCTGGCCGGCGTAGGTGCCGCTGGTCAGGAAGCTGGTGATGTTGAACGCCTGCGAGGCGAGCGTCCCCTGGAGGAGCGACCCGTCCAGCGATTGCCCCTCACCGGTGCGCTCGCGGTGGAACAGCGCCACGGCTATGCCGTAAGAGAGCAGGAAGGCGCTGACCTGGTCCGCGAAGCCGTTGAACGTGCGCGTGGGCGGCGTCTCCGGCTCTCCAGTGACGCTCATCAGGCCGCCCCGCGCCTGGGCCAGCGGGTCCAACGCCGGGTTGTTCGCATCCGGCCCCTTCAGCCCGAACCCAGACGCGGAGCAGTAGATCAGCTTGGGGTTCATCTTGGACAGCGTCTCGTAGTCGATGCCCAGGCGCTTGTTCACCCCCGGCCGGAAGTTCTGCACCACTACGTCGGCGTCCTCCACCAGACGGTAGAACACCTCCCGCCCGCGCTCGGCCTTGAGGTCGAGGACGATGCCGCGCTTGTTGCGGTTGTGCGTCTCGAAGTAGGCGTTGACGCCGCCGGGCGTGAGCTCGTAGCGGATCAGGGAGCGCCCCGGGTCGGGCGAGTCCGGCCCCTCGATCTTGATCACGTCCGCGCCCCAGTCGGCCAGCATCGCCGTGGTCATCGGCCCCTGCTGCCAGATCGTCAGGTCCAGGACGCGTATGCCCTCAAACGCCTGCATCATGTCACTCCTCCGCCAACTCCCGCAGGCGCGTCACCACCAGCGGCAGCGATTCCCCCGAAGGCGCCCGCAGCACCACGTCCGCGATCTCCGTGAGCGGCGTCTCGTTTGGGTTCACTTCGATGAGGCTGCCGCCGCTGCGTTTGACGTCCAGCGGGAACCCCGCCGCCGGGTACACCTGCGCCGAAGTCCCCACCAGCAGCATGCAATCGCACACCTGCGCCTGCCGGATGCACTCGTCCAGGGCGTCGCGCGGTATCGGCTCCCCGAACATCACCGTATCGCTCTTGACTATGCCGGCGCACTCAGGGCACTTCGGCGGCAGCTCGTCGATGGGGAACTCGTCCAGGGGCCAGCGCTGGCTACAGCCCAGGCAGCGCAGCTTCGTGCGGTTGCCGTGGATCTCCGTGATGGCGCGGCTGCCCGCCTCCTGGTGCAGATTATCGATGTTCTGGGTAATGATGTGCTTCAGGTAGCCCAGCTCCTCCATCTCCTTGAGGGCCGCGTGTCCGGCGTTGGGCTTCGCCTGGGCCAGCGCGTCCATCAGCTCCTGGTACGAGCCGGTGCGGCTGATCCGCTGCTCCCACCACTCCTTGGGGTCCTCCATGAAGCGCTCGTAGCCCCGCATGTCCGGCTCGCCGTACTTGGTCCAGAGGCCGCCCGGGCCGCGGAAGGGCGGGATGCCGCTCTCCACCGACAGGCCCGCGCCCACCAACGCCACCACGTGGTTGGCGCGGTGTATGAGCTGCGCCGTCTCTTCGACGGCTTGCTCCAGGCCCCGCCCTGAGCCTGTCGAAGGGTCGGCATCGCTCATAAGTCTGTCAGTCCCTCCCCCTTAGAAGCCGCCTCCGCCTGCGTCTGCACACCAGCCGCCACCACCGTCACCTGCAGCTCCCGCTCGCGCGGGCCGTCGAACTCCGCCAGGAACACGCCCTGCCAACGACCCAGCGCCAACCGCCCCGCGGTCACCGGCGCCGACGCTGACTGGCCGACTAGGCTGGACTTGATATGGGCGTGGGCGTTCCCCTCGAGGTGGTGGTAGGAGGCGTCGCTGGGCACCAGCGCCTCCAGCTTTTCCAACAGGTCGCGCCCCACGTCGGGGTCGGCGTTCTCGTTGATCACCAGGCCCGCTGTGGTGTGCGGCACGAACAGGTGGCAGACGCCCTCCTCCACACCCGACCGTCGCACGGCGTCGGCGACCTGCTCGGTGACGTCCTCCAGGCATTTGGCGGACCGGCTGCGCACTCGTATCCGCTCCATCTCGGCTACCTCCCTTCGGCAGGCTCAGGGCAGGCCCTTCGGCGGGCTCAGGACAGGCCTTCGCCGACCCATTATAGCCAGTCGGGCGGTGGGCTGGCAGCCCTGTCTACCGGCAGGCGGGCCTGCTGCGGGCAGGCTTGACCGCACGTCGCCTCAGGGCTAGGTTGGGTGGTGCCATGCCCAGCGTCCTAACCATCGCGGGCTCCGACTCCAGCGCCGGTGCCGGCATCCAGGCCGACCTGAAGACGTTCGCCGCTCTGGGTGTATACGGCACCTGTGCTGTCACTGCTATCACCGCCCAGAACACCCGCGGCGTCACCGCCGTGCAGGAGACGCCGCCGGGTATTGTCGCCGCCCAGATCGATGCCGTGGTGGCGGATATTCGCCCGGACGCCGTCAAGACCGGGATGCTGGCCAGCGCCCCCATCATCGAGGTCGTCGCCGCCAAGGTGCGAGAGCACGGCCTACCGAATCTGGTCGTCGATCCAGTGATGGTCGCCAAGAGCGGCGACCGACTGCTGCGTGACGATGCGGTGACCGTCCTGCGCGACCTACTGCTCCCGCTGGCCGCCGTTGTGACGCCTAACCTGCCGGAGGCCGAGGTGCTGGCTGGCTTCGCTATTGATTCCGATGAGGACGTGCGCAGGGCCGCGAAGGAGATCGTGGGCCTGGGCGCGCGCTCGGTGGTGGTGAAGGGCGGTCACCGGGAGGCCGCCGAGGCCGTGGACGTCCTGTACGACGGTGCCACCATTCGCGACTACTCCGCACCCCGTATCGATACGACGTCCACGCACGGCACCGGCTGCACCTTCGCCTCCGCCATCGCCGCCTACCTCGCCCGCGGAGAGCCGCTCGCCGAGGCGGTGGGCCAGGCGAAAGAGTATCTGACGGAGGCGCTGCGCCGCGCCTACCCCATCGGCGGCGGCCACGGCCCCGTCCATCACTTCCACCGTTTCTGGGAAGAGTGATAGCCATAATCGAAGGGTGAAGGACATGTCGACGTTCAAGCTTGACCATATCGATCATGTAGCGCTCACCGTAAGGGATGTGAAGCGTTCAGTCGCCTGGTACAAGGAAGTGCTTGGCTTAGAGCGGCGATACGAGGAGGCCTGGGGCGATTACCCAGCCGTGGTCGGGGCGGGGGAAACGTCGTTGGCGCTGTTTCCCTGCGAGTCGCCCAATCCCAAGCCGCGACCGGACCACGATACCATCGCCATGCGGCACGTGGCGTTCGCCATGGACCGCGCGAATTTCCAGCAGGCTCAAGCACGCTTTCAAGAGCTGGGCATCGAATTCGATTTCGAAGACCACACTATATGTCACTCTATCTACATCTCGGATCCCGATGGTCATCAGCTTGAGGTCACTACGTACGACATCTGACCGGGGTTGGGAGCTGCTAGCGGTCGCACAAAGAGAACGGCGCCCCGATCATATCGGGGCGCCTTGTCTCACCGCCGCTGTGCTGCTGTTGCAGCTGGAGGAAGCGATACTTTCCGTATACCAGCGTAGTCCAGACCTCCAAAGGGGGTCAACCGTTTCTTTACGAACGCAAGGTTGAGATTCGGTTAACGACACCGTGGGTTGGCGCTGAAAAGAGAGCAGCGCCCCGATGCATCGGGGCGCTGCTCTGCTTGTATCCGCTATTGCTAACGGGTATCAGAAAGGAGGAATCTCAAAGCCAGGTAATCCCCGTCCCACCGTTGGCGATGACGAGGCAGCTCACCATGAGCGCCGCGAGGATGGACAGAGCAGTCATTGTTGTGATCATCTCAAACCCTCCCTTCAGGTTCAATTCCAGGCTATCCCTTCGTCTGTAAGGGGTCAACCGTTTCTTTACGAACACAGGGTTGAGATTCGGTTAACGCGAGGCGCGGGCCACAGCCTGGCCTCCGGTTGACGCTCCCCTTGGGCGATGCTACCCTGAGCCTGAACCGAATACCACACAGCGGGAGCTCGTGGCCACGGGCTGAGAGGGCGGCAGGATCCGTCGCTGACCGCAGGAACCTGACCTGGGTAATGCCAGCGCAGGGATAACGCCCGAATCGCGGACGCCGCTGGCAAGGCTCAGCGGCGTTTTCGTTTCTGCCCGCCTCAGGCGGGTCTAGAAGGGAGCACAGGCATGGGCGGCAACGGCAGCAAGCCCGCAACGCAGATAGACTACGCAGGCCAGGGCGTCATCACGGACGCCATGCGGCGCGTGGCGGAGAGGGAGGAGCTACCGCCCGAGGTGGTCCGCGAGGAGGTGGCCCGCGGCCGTATGGTGATTCCCGCCAACGTCCAGCATATCGCCGGGCGTCTGGACCCGATGGGCATCGGCAAGGCCTGTACGGTTAAGATCAACGCCAACATCGGCAACTCCGCCGTTACCTCTAACATCGACCAGGAGGTGGAGAAGCTCCACAACGCTGTCCACCACGGCGCCGACACCGTCATGGACCTCTCCACCGGCGGCGACATCGACAGTATCCGCAAGGCGATCATCGACAGCTCCACCGTCCCCATAGGCACGGTCCCCATCTACCAGGTCGTCACCCGGGTCGACCGTGTCGAGGACCTCACCACGGACGACTTCGTGGAGATGATCGAGCACCAGGCCAAACAGGGCACGGACTACCAGACGATCCACGCCGGCGTCCTCCTGGAGTACCTGCCGTTGACCACGGAGCGCATCACCGGCATCGTCTCCCGCGGCGGCGCCCTCATGGCCCAGTGGATGTTCTATCACCACAAGCAGAACCCGATGTACGAGCGCTTCGACGACATCTGCGACATCTTTCGTCGCTACGACGTGACGTTCTCCCTGGGCGACGGCCTCCGCCCCGGCTGCCTCGCCGACGCCTCCGATGAGGCCCAGTTCGCGGAGCTGCGCACCCTGGGCGAGCTGACTCAGAGGGCGCGGGAGCGCGGCTGCCAGGTGATGATCGAAGGGCCGGGCCACGTCCCCATGGACCAGCTTGAGATGAACGTCCAGAAGCAGCAGGAGTGGTGCCAGGAGGCCCCGTTCTACACCCTCGGTCCGCTGGTGACGGACATCGCCCCCGGCTACGACCACATCACCTCGGCCATAGGCGCGGCGATGATCGGCTGGTACGGCGCCTCTCTGCTTTGCTACGTCACCCCCAAGGAGCACCTGGGCCTGCCGGACCTTGAGGACGTCAAGCAGGGAGTCATCGCCTACAAGATCGCCGCCCACGCCGCCGACATCGCCCGCGGCCACCCCGGCGCCCGTCAGCGGGACGATGAGCTGTCGAAGGCGCGCTACGACTTCGACTGGGAGAAGCAGTTCGAGCTATCCCTGGATCCCGATACCGCCCGCCGGATGCACGACGAGACGCTGGGCCATGACGTGTTCAAGCACGCCGAGTTCTGCTCCATGTGCGGCCCGAAGTTCTGCTCCATGCAGATCTCTCGCCATCTTGGTGAGGAGCGCCCGAAGCGTATCCACGCCGAGGCGCTGGACCTGATAGACAAGAAGAAGTGACAGATGCCGGCCGCCAGTGACAGCTTCAAGATCGCTGCCGTGCAGGCGACGCCCGTATACCTGGATCGGGACGCCACCATCGCCGGCCCGCTGCATAACGAGGAAGGCATTCTGTACGCGGAGATCGACCCCGCCCAGATGAGCGGCCCCAAGTGGATGCTGGACGTCGCCGGGCACTACGCGCGTCCGGACGTGTTCGAGCTGATCGTCCATACGGACGCGCGGCCGATGATTACGTCCAAGGTGGGCGCGCCGGGGCCGGATGGGAGCACCCCTCGGAAGACGACCCGCAGGAAGCAGGCCACAAGATGACCAGCGACCTCCTGACCATCGCCGGAAAGACGTTCCGCTCCCGCCTCATCGCCGGTACCGGCAAGCACCGCAGCATGGAGGAGATGCGCGACGCCATCGACGCCTCCGGCGCCGAGATCGTCACCGTGGCTATCCGTCGCCTGCCTCTCGACCCAGACGGGCGAGTCAAGCCGGACGAGCCCAACCTGATGGACTACCTGGACTGGCAGCGCTACACGATCCTCCCCAACACCGCCGGCTGCCGCACGGTGGACGAGGCGCTGTTCACGGCCCGGCTGGCCCGCGAGGTGACGGGCTCCGACTGGCTGAAGCTGGAGGTGATCCCGGACTCCAGCTACCTCCTGCCCGACCCCGTGGGGACGCTGGAGGCGGCCCGTACCCTCATCGACGAGGGGTTCACCGTCCTCCCCTACATCCACGCCGACCCAGTCCTGGCGAGACGGCTGGAGGAGATCGGCTGCGCCACCGTGATGCCCCTCGGCTCCCCCATCGGCTCCGGGCGCGGCATCTTCACCCTGGAGGAGATACAGATCATCGTCGAGAACGCCGGTGTGCCCGTCGTCGTCGACGCCGGGCTGGGCGCCCCGTCCGACGCCTCCCTGGCTATGGAGGTCGGCGCCGACGCGGTTCTGGTGAACACCGCAATCGCCCAGGCCAGCGACCCCGTAGCTATGGCGGAGGCGTTCCGCAAGGGTGTGGAGGCCGGTCGCCAGGCCTACCTGGCCGGCCGCATCCCCCGCAAAGGTCTCGCCCAGGCCTCCAGCCCAGTCGAGGGCGTGGCGCGGCCCACCGCGTCCTAGATGGCACTGTCCCGTCCCTGCCTAATGCTGGTCAGCGACCGCTCCTTGTGCCCCGACCTAGTCGGGGCCGTTGAGGCCGCCGTGACAGGCGGGGTTGACGCCGTACAACTCCGCGAGAAGGATATGCCATCCGAGGAGCTCCTGCCGCTGGCCCGACGTCTTCGCCAGGCGACGGAGGGGCGGGCTGTGCCTACCGGCAGGCAGGTGCTGTTGCTGGTCAACGGATCGCTGGCGGTGGCCCTCGCCGCCGACGCCGATGGCGTCCACCTGCCGGAGGACGCGCCGCCCGTTGAGCGGCCACGGGAGGGCTTCCTGGTAGGGCGGTCGGTCCATTCTCTGGCGGCCGCCTGCCGCGCCGAAGCCGAGGGCGTCGATTATCTCATCGCCGGGCCCGTCTACGAGACCCGCTCCCACCCGGGCCGGGAGCTCGTCGGCCTCTCATTGATCGAGGAGATCACTCGAAGCGTGCGCACGCCAACCCTCGCTATCGGCGGTGTCACGGCGGAGCGGGTGGATGAGGTGGTGCGGGCGGGGGCGTCCGGGGTTGCCGTCATCTCCGCCATCCTCGCCCAGCCGGACAAGCGGGCGGCCGCCGATGGGCTGCGGCGGGCGCTGGATGCGGCGAGGAAGCGAAGCCCCGCACTCCGGAGGCCACGATGACCGAGCCGTGTGTATTCTGCGCCATCGTGGCGGGTGAAGCCCCAGCCAGCACCATCTACAGAGACGACGCGGTCATGGCTTTCATGGACATTCGGCCCGTGAATGCTGGGCACGTTCTTGTCACGCCGCTCAAGCATGAGATGAGCGTGCTGAGCCTGGACGACGATACTGCCAGCCACATGTTCACGGTAGGGAGGCGGGTAGCGGCTGCTTTGAAGGATGCTGGGGTCCGATTGGAAGGCTTCAACCTTTTCCTGGCGAACGGAACGGTAGCGGGTCAAACGGTGTTCCATGCTCACCTGCACGTGCTCCCACGCTTCACCGGCGACGGTCTTGGATTCACTCGTAACGCGAATGTGCGGATGCCGCCGCAGTCCGAGCTGGACGAGACCGCTGAGCGGATCAGGCGCGCCGGAGGCTGGGAATGATCACCGTGACTGTCAACGGGAAGCCGCGGGAGCTGGAGGGCCCTCTGAGCGTCACCGCCTTCCTCGAAACGCTTGACATAAACGCACGCCAGGTTGCTGTCGCCATCGGCGGTGAGGTGGTGCCGCGCAGCGAGTGGCCGCGCGTAACGATCGACGAAGGCGACACGGTCGAGGTCGTGCGAGCAGTGGGCGGTGGCGCTGACACAATCACCAAGAAGGAGCCGTTAGTCATGGATGCGTTAATCCTCCTGCTCGTCTTCGCTGCCGGGCTGGCCGCCGCTACGCAGGTCCTGGTGAACGGCGCCATGGGCGAGGAGCGGGGCGTGCCGGAGGCGCTGATGGTCTCCGTAACCGTCACCTACGGCTCGGTTGCCGTCTTCATGCTCGGCCGCTTCGCCCTCGTGGGCGATCTGAACCTGAATACGCCGGTCAGGCCGATACTCTACCTGCTGCCGCTGGCCATCATCGCTCTGCTGGCGTTCCTGGGTATCATGCGCGGTTTAGAGTGGTACTATTTTTTGGGTGGGCTGGCAGGGGCGCTCATAGTGTGGACGGTGGCGTTCGCCGGGCCCCGCGTCGGCATCGCCACCACCAGCGCCGCACTCATTGCCGGCCAGATGCTGGGTGCTATCCTGTTCGACCACCTGGCGCTCATCGGTCAGGCCAAAGACCCGATCGACGCTCTGAAGATCGTCGGCGCGCTTCTCATCGTCGGCGGCGTCGTCCTCGTGCGCGGGTTCTGATGACGGACGTCGCCATCGTCGGCGGCGGCGTCATCGGCTGCGCGGCCGCCTACTACCTGACGGAAGCGGGTGCCAGCGTCACGCTGCTGGAGCGGGGCGGGCTGGCGGGGGAGGCCTCCGGTGCCGCCGCCGGCATCCTCGCCCCCCTGGCCGAGTCTCACGGGCCGGGCCCCTTCCTCGATCTCGCCCTCGCCGGCCTGCGCCTCTTCCCGACGCTGACCGAAACGCTCGTCGACGAAACGCGCCTCGACCCTGAGTACCTGCCGACGCCCATCCTTCGCGTCGCCTTGAATGAGGATGAGGGGCGGAAGCTGCGCGAGCGGCTCGTCTGGCAGAAGCGCACCGGCCTCGCCCTCGCACCGCTCTCCGCGGAGGAGGCGCGGGCTCTGGAGCCACGCCTCTCCTCGCGATTGGTCGCGGCGGTCCTCTCCAGCGACGAGCGACAGGTGAACCCCGGCCGACTCACGCAGGCGTTGGCCGAGGCGGCCCGCCGTGGCGGCGCGACGTTGCTGCCGGCGACGGCCGTCACCGGCTTCAGACGCCGCGCCGGACGTGTGACCGGCGTGTCCACCTCAGGCGGAGAAGGCGTTGTCGAGGCGGACTCTTTCCTGCTGGCGGCGGGTCCCTGGACGCTCTCTCTCTCCCGCCGCCTGGGCGTCGACCTGCCTATCGTGCCCATGCGCGGCCAGATGCTGGCGTACTCCATGGGCTCGGCGAACCTGAGACACACCGTCTGGAGCGAGGGCGGGTACATGGTGCCGAAGGCGGGCGGCCACCTGTTCGCCGGGGCTACCGTGGAGGATGTGGGCTTCCGCCCGCGCACGACACGCATGGGCCTGGCGCGGCTGCGAGCTGCGGCCCGCGACCTTCTTCCCTCCCTGCGCTACGCGGAGATCGTCTCCGCCTGGGCCGCTCTTCGCCCCGGCACCCGCGACGGCCGTCCGATTATCGGCCCGCTCCCCGGCTGGCCCAACGTCTACGTGGCGGGCGGCCACTTCCGCAACGGCATCCTGCTGGGCCCCATCACCGGAAAGCTCATCGCTCAGCTCATCACGGGGGGGAAGACGGAGACGTCGCTGGAGCCGTTTAGCGCGGCTCGGTTCGGCTAAGGGAACCGCGGGCGAGCACCGGTTGTAGAATAAGCGATGTGGTAAGCAAGCTGACCTTCACCGTTTCTATAGTCTTTGTGGCGGCTGGCGTCGCCTGTGGTGGCGGAGTATCGGCACCCGCTGCGCCCCCTTCCTCTGACAGCGTCCTCATCGCCTTGGACCCGACCACCGGCTCGCTGGCAGTGATCAATGTAGCGACCGGGGAAAGCATCGCCATCGCCAGCGTCGGCTTCGCTGGCGATCAGACATGGGCCCTCCTTCGCCATTCCACTCGCGAGCTTCTGGTGTCCGACATCGAAGTTCTCAGGTACCAGGCGCGCCTTCGCATTTTTGACCTAGAGGACACCGGCGCTCCCAAACAGACCATTCCCATGCCCGACCGGGACGTAGGACACGGCTGGGCGCAAGCGATGGCTCTCTCAGAAGACGAGCGCTACTTATACTACTCCGCCCGCGTTCTTGAGGAGAAGCATCCACGTTGGATCGGGATCATCGACCTGAATACAGGCAAGGAGGTCGCCAGGCCGGAGCTTCCCGTGGGTTGTGGCCAGTCCCCGACCTTGACCTCCGTTGACCGTAGCAGCGCTCAGGTCTTCTGTCCGCCGAGCCGCTTCGTGACGGTGGACCCCACGGGTAACGTCTCCCAGCTCACGCCGTTCCCGCTGCCGACCGAAGCTCTCGAATCTCTGTCAGAGCCGACCCCATCCGTTGTCCGGACGGGGCGCGACGATGTTATCGTCCACGGCTGCCTGGGCCCCGGACGCACTATCCCCTGCCGCCTAGACGATAACCGGCGCATTCTCGCCTACAGTCCATGGGACGCCCATTCCCTGACCGGTCTGATGATCTATAGTGAGGAAGATCCGACGGACGTTCAGCAGTTCGAGCTGCCCGATGGCATCGTCCACTTCACGCCCGTGGATGCCGGCATGGTGGCACTGCTGGAGGCGAACACCGGGACGATCTACCTGCTCGACCTCGCCTCAGGCGAGGTGACCGGCGAGCTGGAGGCGCCATCCGGCACCAGGTGGCTCGTCGGCCCCTAGCGGAACCTCTTCGCCAGACGCTGCGCCGCCTCCCGCACAGCCTGCCCTGAGCCTGTCGAAGGGTCCGGCGCCGCGATGACCGCAGTGATGACCGCCACCATGTCCGCGCCCGCCGCCAGCGCCTCATCTATGTTCGTCTCGGTGATGCCGCCGATAGCGCACACCGGCACGGACACCGCCGCTTTCACCGCCCGCAGCGTCTCCGTCGTCGCCGGTCGGGTGTCCTGCTTGGAGCCGGTGGGGAACAGCCGTCCCACGGAGACGTAGTCGGCGCCGTCCTCCTCCGCCCGCCGCGCCTCCTCAGGGTTGTTAGTGGAGCAGCCGACGATCATCTCCCGCGGCGCCAGCCGCCGCACCACGCTCACCGGCAGGTCCTTCTGGCCAACGTGCACTCCGTCCGCGTCTACGGCCAGCGCCAGGTCTACGTGGTCGTTCACGATGAAGGGCGCTCCTCGCTCCCGGCACAGCGCGCGCAGCGCCTGCGCGATGGGGAGCTGGAGCCCCTTGTCCCGCGTCTTGTCGCGCAGCTGGAGGAGCCGCGCGCCCCCGGCCAGCGCCTCCCGCGCGATCTCCACCTCGTCCCGGCCCTCCGTCAGCGACGGGTCTATGATCACGTACAGGCCGCGCAGACTCTTTCTCACTGCCACTTTCCGCGAGTCCATCCTTAATCCTTGACGACTTTAGTTTCATCCACCACGAGCGGGCAGTAGAATGGTAGCAGACCATGGAAGAGCGTACTATTCGCTTCCTCCGCCGCTACTGGCTGGCCTTCGCCATCGTCATCATCTTCGTGATGATGTGGGGCACGCTCTGGAGCATCCGCTACAGCCATGTGGCGATCACCACCG
>CAJXNA010000027.1 GCA_913056415.1 uncultured Chloroflexota bacterium
TGGCTCCAAACGGGGGGTGATACCCAGCGTAGGCTCGACGGTGCCGCTCCCGCCACACCCCGCGGCCAGCAGGAGACAGGCCAGCGGCATCGCCAGGAGACCCACCGGCAGAAGTCTCATGTCCTCCATTCTCTCGCGGAACGGCGCAGAGCGCCACACCATCCCCCGTTGTCGCCGCCATCGCCCTGCCCCTATACTACTACGCAGGTGCATAGCCCGCCTGGAAGGAGGACCTATGGCCTCGAAGCCGGTGCGCCTCACCGAGCTGGCCTCCTGTGCCGGTTGAGCCGGCAAGGCGGGGGCGGAAGCCCTAGCGCAGGTTCTGCGTTACCTCAGCGATAGACAAGTCGACCAGCACCCTGACCTCCTGGTCGGTCTGGCCGCGCCCGACGACGCCACCGTTTACAAGCTAAACGATGAGCAGGCGGTGGTGCTAACGGTGGACTTTTTTGCGCCTCTCGTGGACGATCCCTACCACTACGGGGCGATCGCCGCCGCCAACGCCTTGAGCGACGTCTACGCCATGGGCGCCGAGGTCACGCTCGCCCTCAACATCGCCGCCTTCCCCGAGGAGATGGCCAGTGAGACCATCGGCCAAATCATCCGCGGTGGCGCCGACAAGGTGGCCGAGGCCGGTGGTGTTATCGCCGGCGGCCACACCATCATCGACGCCGAGCCCAAATACGGCCTCTGCGTCCTCGGCATCGTCCACCCCCGGCGCATCTTCACCAAGAGCGGAGCCCGGCCCGGCGACCTCCTCTACCTCAGCAAGCGCTTGGGCACAGGCATCGTCACCACCGCCGCCCAGTCAGACAGGGCGAAGCCGCAGCATCTCCAGACCGCCATCGACTCTATGACCCGCCTCAACCGTCATCCCTCCCACATAGCGCAAGCAGTGCAGGCCCTCGCCCTCACCGACGTCACCGGCTACGGCATCCTCGGTCACAGCTACGAGATGGCGGCCGCCGGCAAGGTAGCGCTGCGCCTGAGCGCCGGTCGCGTCCCACTTCTACCGGGGGCCCTGGAATACGCCTCGCAGGGGATCGTCACCGGCGGCGCCGACCGCAACCGCAGCCACCTCCGGGATAAGGTAAGCCTCTCCGACAAGATCTCCAAGGAGGTTGAACACGTACTGTTCGACCCTCAGACTTCAGGCGGCCTCCTGATGGCCGTCGCCCCCGAAAAGGCCGGCGAGGTGGAGACCCGCTTCGCCGCCGACGAACTTTCCGTCTGGCAGATCGGCGAGGTGGTCAAGGGCGAGGGTGTGCAGGTAACGCTGTAGCCTCTGTCAACGGATGGAGAACGGATTAACGGATGCCGTCCCTAAAAGGGGCCCAGATCTGTTTATCCGTTGAACTCAGCCGCTGACTAGTGTGTGAAGGAGGGTTCAACCAATGGCACGTGCAGGCGACGAACTGCTTGGCCCGATCTCCAGGAGGCTCGTGTTTCGGAAGACGACCGCGGACACGAACGGCGAACTGCTTGAGGTCGATGCGTACTATAAGCCCGGCGGGAACCCGCCGCCCGTGCACTATCATCCGCATCAGGAGGAGCACTTCGAGGTCGTCTCCGGGGAAATGCTCACCCACGTCGACGGGGTCGAGCGGACCTATGGGGCAGGAGAAACCTTTGTCCTCCCTCCAGGCAGCCACCATAGCATGCATAACGCTGGCAACGAGGAAGTGCATGTCATCTGGCAGACCCGTCCCGCCCTCAAGACGGAAGCGCTCTTCGAGACGATGTGGGGCCTGGCCCGAGACGGCAAGACTAACGACAAGGGCGTCCCCAACCTGCTGCGTGTCGCCGTACTCATGCGGGAATATCAGGACGAGTTCCATGTCACCCAGCCGCCCTTCGCGATCCAGAAGCTGCTTTTCGGGCTGCTAGCTCCGATCGGGGGACTCCTCGGATATAGGGGTCACTACCCTGAATACAGCGGCTACAAGTAGTGGGCCGTAGCCTCTAGCAACAGATGGAGAACGGGCTAACGAACGCCACCGCGGAGGGGCTCGATTCGTTATCCGTTCATCCAAATCCGTTGACAGGCGTCGTGACGGAAAAGTTCCCGGCGATGCCAGTGCTGCCTCGCCCTCACGCCATCGCCCGCAGAAGCCGTACCCGCTCCTCGATGGGCGGGTGGGTGGCGAACATGCTGTTCAGGAAGCTCTTGTGCTCGCGCAGGGGGTTGTTAATGTACAGGTGCGCGGTCGCCTTGTTCGCCACCTCCAGCGGGTCGGGGTCGGCGGAGATCTTCTCCAGGGCGCGGGCCAGCGCATCCGGGTTGCGGCAGAGCAGCGCGCCCGAAGCGTCGGCCAGGAACTCCCGCTGGCGGGAGACGGCGAAGCGGATGAGCTGGGCGGCGATAGGGGTGAGGATGACGGCTATCAGGGCGATAGCGTAGATGATCGCCACCGCACTGCCACCGCTGCGGCCGCGGTTGCTAGACCGGCGGCCTGCGCCGTAGAAGGTGAGCCTCAGGGCAAAGTCGGCCATCAGCGCCGACAACCCCACCAGCACCACCACGATGGTCATCACCCTGATGTCGTAATTCCCGACGTGGGAGAGCTCGTGGGCGATGACCCCCTCCAGCTCCAGCTTGTCCAGCTTCTTGAGAAGGCCACGGGTGACGGCGATGGCGGCATGCTCAGGATCGCGGCCGGTGGCGAACGCATTCGGTGAGCCGTCCTCGATAACGTAGACCTTGGGCATCGGCAGGCCGGCGCCGATGCATAGGTTCTCCACAGTGCGGAACAGCTCCGGCTCGTCGTCCTTGCTCACCTCCCGCGCCTGGGAGATCGCCAGCGCCACCCGCGACGAGCTGTAGTAGCTCACCAGGGCGATGATCAAGAAGGGGATGATCAGCACCGGGGCGAAGGGGAATGGCAGCCCCAACAAGATCCCCATGGCGATGGATGCGGTCGCCAGCAGCGCCACAAACACCAGGAGCAGCAACACCGTGTTCCTGCGGTTGGCGTCTACCCGGTCCCAGATAAGGACGCGCTCAGCCTGAGGATCGGCCACTTAGCGACTCTCTACGCTTCGGGTGGCGAAGCAGGCGGTTCGGACGGTGATGGCGGAGTAGCCGGAGGCTCGGGAGCCGATGGCGGAGTAGCCGGAGGCTCCGCCCGCGGTTGCGAGAAGCTTACCTCAGGCACCTCCCTCGCCTCCTCCTCCACCTCGAAGAACTCGAACCGTTCAAAGCCAAACATGTTCGCCATCACCACGTTAGGGAACGTCTGGATGCGGGTGTTATAGCTCATGACGTTCCGGTTGTAGAACTGACGGGCGAAGGCGATCTTCTCCTCGATGTCCGACAGCTCCCGCTGGAGCTCTATGAAGTTCTGGTTGGCCTTCAGGTCCGGATATCTTTCCGACACCGCAAACAGGGAACGCAGCGTTTGGGTGAGAAAGTTGTTGGCCTGCGCCGCATCGGGCGCCGTTCCCGCCTGCTGCAACATCGCCCGCGCACGGGTCACGTTCTCAAACGTCTCCCGCTCATGGCCGGCGTAGCCCTTCACCGTCTCTACCAGGTTCGGTATCAGGTTAGCCCGACGCTTCAACTGAACATCGATGCTTGACCAGGCCTCGCGCGTCCGCACCCGCGCTCGCACCAGCCCGTTGTACATGCCCGCCAGCACCAAGCCGGCGAGGACGACGATGCCAACGATCACTGCGACGATGATGATCGCGACCATTGGTGGCCTCCTTGCGTGAATCCTCCGCCTTCAACCACCCGACCGCAAGATTGTAGCACGCTTTCCAACATCCCCCTCGGCGATGCTATGATGACGCCGTCATGCCCCTCCGTGTCCGCGAGTTCATGCCCCTTGTCCTGGAGCGCGCCACTGAGCGGCTGCCCGCGGAGCTTCGCCGCTTCGACGCCCGCATTCGCTTCGTCTGGCTCCAGATCCACTACTGGACACCCAAAGTCCACTACGAGGTCTGGCTCACCCGCAAGACGGGGCGAATCGAGATCGGCCTTCACTTCGAGGGGGAGCGTGAGTTCTCCTACCGCTGGGCGGAGGTAATAGCGGCCCGCATGCCGGAGGTGCAGGCCCGCCTCGGCCCCGAGGTAGAGCTGGAGGAGTGGACGCAATCCTGGACGCGCATCCACCAGACGATCCCTTACGACCCCCTCAGCGAGCCCCTGGCGGAGGAGGTCGCTCGCCGCCTGGCGGAGACGATTACCGTCCTGCAGCCGATGGTGGAGGCGGAGCGCGCAAACGTGCCGGCCGAGCTCGAAGCGCTTGCCCCCGCCAAGCGATCAGGCGGCCGCCGCTTCCACCGCCGCGGCCGGCGGCCGAACTCACCCCTCTAACCTCCCGTCTTACCCCTCCGCTTCCTCCCTCAACCTGGCGACCATCCCCATCGTGCCGGCGAACTCCCCCAACTCGCTTACGGTCAGGCGAACGCCCTTCAGCGGCTGCGTCATCGCCAGCGACTCCATGGTCACCCGCGCCTGCTCCAGCAGCAGATCGCCCGCCTTCGCTACACCACCACCGATGACGATGACCTCCGGGTCGAAAACGTTAACGAAGCCGGCCAGCGCCACCCCAAAATAGTGCCCCGCCTGACGAAAAGCCTCCCGCGAGGCGGCGTCACCCATCGTCGCCGCCCGCTCCATCATCTCCGCCGTAACCGGCCCCTCCTCTTTGCGCAAGCGCGCCAAGACGGGCGAGTCGCCGCTCTCCGCCAACTCCTCACCCCTCTTGGCGATCGCCGTGCCCGAGGCGAGCGACTCCAGACAGCCGTGGGCGCCGCAACCGCAGGCCGGCCCGTTCATATCGATAATAACGTGGCCCAGCTCACCGGCGGCGCCGCTCTTACCCCGGTATAGATCGCCGTCGATGATGATCCCGCCACCGACGCCGGTGCTCACCGTGATATACAGCATATGGCGGCTGCCCCGCCCGGCGCCGAAGCGGTGCTCACCCAGGGCCGCCGCCGAGGCGTCGTTCTCCAACAGCGTCGGCAGGCCGAACCGCTCCCCCAGCAGCCGCGCCAGCGGCACGTCCTGCCAGCCGGGGAGCTGCGGCGCGTTGGGAACGATCCCCCGCACCACATCCACCGCCCCCGGCGAGGCGATGCCGAGACCCGCCAGACGTTCCCGCTTCACGCCCGCCTTCCCCAGGGCGCCGTCCAAGCTCTCCTCAATCCGCTCCAGCACCACCTCCAACCCTTCCTCCGCTCGGGAAAAGCCTACGTCATCGCCGAGGACACGGCCGGAGCCGTCCACCACGATAGAACGAAGCTTGGTGCCGCCGAGGTCTATAGCGCCGTACAGTCGGGAAGAGTCCTCGGTCAACTTACGTCACCAGAATATGGAACCATTAAAGCATGAGCGTAAGGTTATCGCTGACAGTCTTACGCGAAAACCGGCACGCAGCAAGAGCGCGCCGAGCGCCCCCCTACTCCGGGTGTTCCTGCGGCCAGAGGGCGTGATAGCCCTCTCCCGCCAGCGCTTGCTGCACTGACCGCCGCTCCAGCCGCTGCAGCTCCGCCAGCGCCTTGTCTATCATGCGCGCCACCTCTGGGCGCTCCGACGCCCGCAACTGATCACGAATACGCCGCGCCAGCCCACAAGACTCCAGGAACTCCAGCGAATGCGGCCAGACAAAGAAGCTGAACCGCTCCGGCACCCCGAACGCCGGACGCTCACGCCCCAGCCAGTGGAACCGCTCCTCAACCGAGGTCACCGGCTCCACAACCTGGACAAGCGGCGCCACGTCCTCCGTCTCCCGGGTGTCGACGATCACTCGCTCGGGGAACATGCGGAAGCCGATGGTGAACACGTCGCACCCCTCAACCACCTTGCCCACCTCTTCCAGATCGATCTGGACGCCGTTCTCAGTGAACATGCTGCTGGTTTGCTGGCTAGTCGGTTTGTTGGTTCGGCGGCCTAGTACATCTCCGCCGGTGAAGCTGGCGCGGCTGCCGGCTTCTTCTCCGGGATGTCGGCCACCAGACAGTTGGTGGTGAGCACCATGCCGGCGATGCTCACGGCGTTCTCGAGGGCGGAGCGGGTCACCTTCGCCGGGTCGACAATGCCGCGCTCCACCATGCTGCCGTACTCGTCCTTGGCGGCGTCGTACCCCTGCCCCTTCTTCAGCCCTTTCACCTTCTGGGCGACAACCGAGCCGTCCTGGCCGGCGTTGGCGGCGATGCGCCGCAGCGGCTCCTCCAGTGCGCGGCGCAGGATGTTCACGCCGGTCGCCTCGTCTGACTCCAGCTTAACCTTCTCCAGGCGCGGCAGTGCGTTAAGGTAGGGCACACCACCGCCGGGCACCAGCCCTTCTTCCACCGCGGCGCGCGTCGCCTGCACCGCATCCTCTACCCTGTGCTTGCGCTCCTTGAGCTCCGTCTCAGTGGCGGCGCCCACCTGAATCACCGCCACGCTCCCGGACAGCTTGCCCAGCCGCTCCTGAAGCTTCTCGCGGTCCCAGTCAGAGCTGGCCTCATCCACCGCAACCTTGATCTGGCGGATGCGCGCCTGCATCGCCTGTGCGGAGCCGCCGCCCTCGATGATAGTAGTCTCCTCCTTGGTCACGATAACCTTGCGGGCGCGGCCGAGGTCCTCCAGTTGGACAGCGTCCAGCTTGCGGCCCACCTCTTCGCTGATGACCTGGGCGCCGGTTGTGGTGGCGAGATCGCCCAGGTTGTCCTTGCGCCTGTCGCCGAAGCCGGGTGCCTTGATCGCGCACACGTTGAGGGCGCCCCGCAGCTTGTTCACCGCCAGCGTGGCCAGCGCCTCGCCGTCACAGTCCTCACAGATGATAAGTAGATTCTTCGTCCCCGTCTGGAGCAGCTTCTCCAGCAGCGGCAGGATATCGTTTACGGCGGACAGCTTCTTGTCCGTCACCAGGATATACGGGCTCTCGATCGCGCACTCCATACGCTCGGGGTTGGTGATGAAGTAAGGAGAGATGTAGCCGCGGTCGAAGTTCATCCCCTCGACGTACTCCACCTCCGTGGTGATCCCCTTCGACTCCTCGACGGTGATGACCCCATCCTTGCCGACCTTCTCCATCACCTCGCCGATGAGCTCACCGATCTCCTCATCGTTATTGGCGGAGATGGCGGCGATCTGCGCCATCTGCTGGCGTGTGGTCACCGGCGTGGAGTTGGCCTTGATCGCTCCCAGAACGGCCTCGGCGCCCTTCTCGATGCCGCGCTTAAGCGCCATCGGGTTGGCGCCGGCGGCCACGTTCTTCAGCCCCTCGTGGACGATCGACTGGCCGATGACGGTGGCGGTGGTGGTGCCGTCTCCGGCGATATCGTTCGTCTTGGAGGCGATCTCACGGGCGAGCTGAGCGCCGATGTTCTCGAACGGGTCCTCCAGCTCGATGTCTTTGGCGATGGTGACGCCGTCGTTAGTGATCGTTGGGGAGCCGAATTTCTTCTCCAGGACGACGTTGCGACCCTTAGGGCCAAGGGTGATCTTTACGGCGTCGGCGAGGGCATCGACGCCGGCCTTCATAGCGTGGCGCGCGGCCTCATCGAACAGAAGCTGTTTGGCCATAGCGAGAGTCTCTCCTTCTGACTGCCGTTATACCGGGCTGAGTTTAGCACTCGCCGGGGCGGAGTGCTAATGTATTTTTAGCCGAAACAGCGCCTGAGTGCAAGGGGGGAGACGAACCCGCGGGACGCTGGCGCGCCGGAACGCAAGCAGGACAGCGTCCCCTCGCGTTCCGCTGCCGAATATGGCCCCGTAGCCTACTTCTTCTCTTCGTCCTCGCCCTTGAAGGGCTCGCGCAGAATCACCTTGACGCCGGAGATGGTGCCGGTGACGGCGTCGCGCACCTGCTCCACGACGGTGCCGCCCAGACCACCGGCCGCCTTCACCGCGCCCGACGCGGCCGCAGAGGCCGCCTCCTCGGCGCTCAAGCCCACCTCCCTGGCGCCCTCGATCGCGCCCTCCACGGCGCCCCGGGCCGCGCCGGCCACGTCGCCGCTCACCTCGGAGGTGTTCTTCACCACCGCTCCCGCGGTCGCCGAGATAGCGCCCAGCGCCTCGGTGCCGGTCTCTTTGGTGGCGCGGATGACGCCCACGACGACGCCCTTAGCGGCCTTCGACAGGTCCTCGCCCGTGTCCGAGGCTCCCTGAATGACGCCCCGGACGGTATCGAAGATCACCTCGGTGGCCGCGCCCGTTATCTCGCCCACGCCCTTGAGGGCCGTCACCAGCGTGCCGCTGACCGTGTCCACCACCGCCTGCGCCACATCGCCCACGCCGCGGATAGCGCCGACCACGCCCTCCTTTACCGAATCGAATATGCCGCCCTTTCTCTCCTCAGCCATGTGATCACCTCGCCTTTCTACCTATCGTCCGGACACTCTCAGACGAGAACCAGCGTACCGTTATCACTGCACACAGTCAATCATTAAATACAACCGCCAGCCATACCTTGACATGCGCAACCTTATGTTGCGCTGCCCGCGCCTCTTCTGGAACGTCTCGCCGCGCTCGCTCAGCTACAAGGTCGACGGCCACGTGGCGGAGAAGGCCGAGTCCAAGGCAGCTCAACCGCAGCCTTCAGCCCCCAGATAGACGTTGACAGCCTCCTATCTGTCTGATACGCTCTCCGTAGAGTATAGTAAGTAACCAGTTTCCAAATCGGAAGATAGGGGTACGCGGATGCTGACGATCACCGCTAAGGCTGCCGATAAGGCCAAAGCGCTCTTCAAGGAGAAAGGCCTGGAAGGCGAGGCCGCCCTGCGCGTGTTCGTCGTCGGCGGCGGCTGCTCCGGCTACCAGTACGGCATGGCGGTGGCCCACAAGCCCGACGAGGAAGACTTCGTGGTCGAGCACGACGGCGTCAGGCTCGTGGTCGATCCCGATAGCGCCCCCCTGCTGGAAGGGGCGGAGATTGACTACGTGGACGACCTGATGAAGGCCGGCTTCACCATCTTCAACCCCAACGCCGTCAAGTCCTGCGCCTGCGGCACCAGCTTCGACACCGCGGAGAGCGGCGGCCAGGCCCGCTCCTGCAGCCACTAGACGAAACAGCGAAAACGCGAGGCCCGCGGCCCGACGGCCCGGGCCTTTTGTAATGTAGCGGCGGCCCTGCCTACCGGCGGGCGGCCTGTAGGCCGCCGCAGCCCTGGCGGCTGGCCCCTTCGGCAAGCTCAGGGCAGGCTTCCAGGGCAACCTGCACCAGATACCGCAGGAAGACTACGACCTCATCGTGTCCGAGATGAAAGCGGCTGCGGGGGCGAAGGCGTAGAGCACTGCTATTGCCTGGAGGTTGGCTCGGCCGCGATAGCCTTAGAGACTGGCGCCCCTACCAGCACGGCTTTCGCGCCAGCGCCTGAAGCTTGTCGTCGCCCCTATTAGAAGCAGAAGCGTAGCTGGCAACGCTAGCAAAGGGACGTTCTCCACCCCGGGTTGAGCCGCGTCCAACGGGAAAGCCAGCGCCTGCGCGACGCTGGCCACGAGAAGCATGACGGCCCACCTGGCGGCCGGAGGCACCGCCAGCGCCGCAGCTATGGCTGGGACGTATACCAAGCTAACGGCGGCGAACTCCCAAAACTCACGCAAGCTCTCGTCCGTTTCCGCGCCCTCGCCTTTCAGGTAAGCTATGCCTATCCACAGCCGCGGCAGAAGAAAAGCCAGGAAGCCCAACACACCTCCAGCCAGGCCCGTTATGGAAATACCCATACCACGAATTATAGACCCTTGCGAACACGTGACCTGGCAGCCAACCTTCGCCCAACTACTGGATCGTCGTCGGCTCTGAGGAGAACATGCGCATAGCCGAGGCCCGCGGCTTCGACATATTCGGCTTCAAAAGCACCCGCCGCAGCGAGGTCGCCAAGATGCAGCCCGGCGATAAGCTCATCTTCTACCTCACGAAGATCATGAAGTTCGGCGGCCTGGCCGCCGTTACCTCCGAGTACTTCGAGGACCACACGAAGGTGTTCAAGAGCGAGAAGAAGCCCCAGGAGGACTACCCGTTCCGCGTCAACGTCAAGCCGGAGATCGTCCTCAGCCCGGACCAGTACCTGGACGTCAAACAGATAGCGCCCCGCATGCAGTACCCAAAGAAGTGGCCACCGGAGCACTGGCGCCTCGCCTTCCAGGGCAACCTACACCGGATCCCACAGGAGGACTACGACCTCATCGTATCCGAGATGAAGGCGGCGGCCGGCGTCAAGGCTTGAGGCCGATTTGCCAGCCCCTTCGCGCATCCGCTAAGCTAACCTTGCTGTGAGCGATACGCCCAACCAGACCGCCGTCGCACCCGACGTAGCCGCCGAGCCGGTCACCCTGCGCGAGAAGCTGGCCGCCGGCCGCTTCGTCGTTAGTGCTGAGGTGGACCCGCCCCACGGCCTGCGCACCCGCAAGGTCCTGCAGGGCGCCGCCATCCTTAAGGACGCCGGCATAGACGCCATCAACGTCGGCGATAGCCCCACCGCCAAGGTCCGCATGTCCCCCCTGGCGATGTCCGTCCTCCTCCAGCGCGAGCTCGGCGTCGAGATCGTCATGCACTACACCACCCGCGACCGCAACGCCCTGGCCGTCCACTCTGACATGGTCGGCGCCCACGTCCTGGGCATCCGCAACATACTGTGCCTGCGCGGCGACCCTCCCTCCGTCGGCGGCTACACGGACATCGTCGGCGTCTGGGACATCAGCGCCGTCGGCCTGATGCGTTCCCTGAAGCTCCTCAACGAAGGCGTCGACTGGACCGGCAAGCCGATCACCGGCGAGGCCGATTTCTTCATCGGCGCCTCCTGCGACCCCAACGCCGACCCGCTCGAGCCGCAACTGCGCCTCATGCGGCGCAAGGCGGAGGCCGGCGCCCAGTTCTTCGTGACCCAGAACGTCTTCGACGAGAAGATACTGGAGAACTTCGTGGCGAAGGCCAAACGCTTCGGCCTCCCCATCATCGTCGGCGTGCTGCCCCTGCACAACTCGCGTCACGCGGAGTTCCTTCACAAGGAGGTCCCGGGCATGCATATACCGGACGCAGTTCGCGAGCGGATGCGCCGCGCCGGCGACGAAGACGGCCCCAAGGAGGGCCAGGCCATGGCCCGCGACTTCCTCGCCTTCTGCCACGAGAGGTGCGCCGGCGTCTACCTCGTACCCTCCTTCGGCCGCTACGACCTCGCCGCAGAGCTCATCGCCGAAATCAAACCCTGACCCTGGAAAGGTCGGCCCCTCATGACAAAAGCCCAGACCAAGTTCCACTTCTCGCCTCGGCAGAACCGCGCCCACGAGATCAACTGGCGCGAGTGGAGCCCTGAGGCGTTCCAAGAGGCGAAGGCTCAGGACAAACCGATCCTCCTCTCCCTCTCCGCCGTCTGGTGTCACTGGTGCCACGTCATGGACGAGACCTCCTACTCCGACCCCGGCGTCATCTCCTACATCAACGAGCACTACGTACCCGTTCGGGTCGATAACGACCAGCGACCGGACATCAACGCCCGCTATAACATGGGCGGCTGGCCCACCACCGCCTTCCTCACCCCGGAAGGGGAGCTGATGACCGGCGGCACCTACATCCCGCCCGAGTCCATGCTGGAGCACCTGCCCAAAATCGCCGTCCAGTACAAGGGCAACCGCAAGGAGATCGCCAGCAAGATGGAGGAGATACGTCAGCAGCGAGCCGCCACCGCCTCGCCAAAGGCGGTGGCCGACCTCTCCCCTGACATCTTCGACAACGTCGTCAGTGCCGTCGCCCAGAGCTACGACCCCGTCTTCGGCGGCTTCGGCGAAGCCCCTAAGTTCCCCCACACCGACTCCATAGACCTCCTCCTCTACGCCCACCGCCGTAACCGCGACCCCGACCTGCTGCACATGGCCCGCAAAACGCTGGAGTTCATGTCCGCGGGCGGCGTCTTCGACAAAGAGTGGGGCGGATTCTTCCGCTACGCCACGAACCGCGACTGGTCCGAGCCTCACTACGAGAAGATGCTGGAGGACAACGCCAGCCTCCTGCACAATCTCCTGACCCTCTACCGCATCACCGGTGACGAGGCCCACGCCGCGTCCGCCACGGGCGTCATCGACTATCTGGACGCTAAGCTTCGCGACCCCGAGCACGGCTTCTTCTACGGCTCCCAGGACGCGGACGAGGAGTTCTACAAGCTCCCCGCCGCCCAGCGAGAGAAGCTGCCGGAGCCCTACATAGACCACACCTTCTACACCTCCTGGAACGCCCTGGCCGCCTCCGCCTACTTGGAGGCGGCCTGGACCCTGGACCGCCCCGAGCTACGAGAGGCCGCCCTCCAGGCCCTCGACTTCGCTTGGGAGAACTGCCGCCGGACGGGTGATGGCCAGACGGCTATGTACCGCTACTACGATGGCTCGCCTCACATCCCCGGCCTGCTGGGCGACCAGGCATACACGGCCCGCGCCCTCCTCGACGCCCACGAGGCCAGCGGCGACTCCGCCTACCTGGGCCGGGCCGAGGAGCTGGCCCGCCTCCTCCTCGACCGCTTCGCCGACAAGGACGGCGGCGGCTTCTTCGACGTGTGGGAGGAGGCCGACAGCCTGGGCCGCCTGGCGGAGCGCCAGAAGTCCATCCAGGACAACGCCGTCTGCGCGGAGCTGTTCATCCGCCTCCACCACCTCACCCGCAGCGAGGAGTACAAGCGAGTCGCACAGGCCGCGCTTGAAGCGTTCGCGCCCTCGTACCACACCCTAGGCTACTTCGCCGCTGGCTACGTCAAGCAGGTGGACCTGCTCCTCAACCCGCCCGCAGAGGTCAACATCGTCGGCGTGCCGGAAGACGAGGGCACCCGAGCCCTCCACCGGGCCGCGCTCACGGTGGACCTCCCCTACCGCGTGGTCCAGCTCCTCGACCCGGAGCGCGATGCCGCCCGGCTGGAGGCGCTGTTCCTGCCGCCGGAGCCCGCGCCCGCCGCCTACGTCTGCCTCGGCGCCATCTGCTCCGCTCCGCTGACCGACCCGGCCACCCTGCCGGAGACCATCGAGAAGATGCGCTCATCCGGCATCCAGACGCTTGAGTAGGGAGCCGCCCATGCCCGAACAAGACGACATCAAGGCCGTGATGGACGAGATGCCCTACGGCCTCTACATCATCGGCTCCAGGAT
>CAJXNA010000028.1 GCA_913056415.1 uncultured Chloroflexota bacterium
CAGGAGGCGGGCGCTATAGACCTGCGCCTCTCCGCCCCCCTAAGCGACCCGGGCTGGCTTCAGGCCGCCTGGCAGGAGGTGTTCCGGCTGGAGTTCGAGCTGTTCATCGGCGACTTCGCGCGGCCGGTGATGGACGAGGGCCGGGCGACGTACCAGCCCAACCTCTTCTCGCTGGCCCACAAGCCCCTGGACGACGGCCGCCCGGAAGCGCGCCGGCCTGACGTGTTCATGACCGCCGTGACGCCCCCGGATGACGAGGGCTACGTCACCTTCGGGGCGCACAACTGGAACAAGCGCGGCTACGTCCGGCGCTCGCGCAAGACCATCGCCGAGGTCGATGCCGGGCTGCGTCCGGTGTGCGGCGACAACCGCGTGCACGTGACGGAGTTCGAGCACTTCGTGGAGGTGCCGCCGCTTCAGATCACGCCGGAGATGGTGAAGGCGTGGCTCAGCCGTGTTGAGGACGAGGCGTTGCGGGCGGAGTACGAATCGATCGTGGATGAGCTCAAGGATTTGGAGAGGCTCATCCTCATCGGCCCAGTGATGACGCGGGTGCCGCCGGAGCAGGTGCGCCGCGTCGTCGGCCTGGCGGCGCCGCCACCGGCGGCGCAAACGATCGCTGGCTACGTGAGCGAGCTGGTGCCGGACGGTGCTACCATCCAAATCGGGGTCGGCGAGCCCAGCATGTATCTGGCCCGCGCCGGCGCCTTCGATGGCAAGTCCGACCTGGGGATTCATACGGAGATGGCGACGCCGGGGTTGGCCAAGCTGGTGCAGGCCGGCGTCATCAACGGCAGCCGTAAGACCCTCCACCCGGGAAAGGCCGTAGCCGTCGCCTGGACCGGGTCGGACGGGGAAGACCTGAAGATTATCACCGAGAATCCGGCGTTCGAGGTGTACGACCCGGAGTACTTGCTGGACGTGCGCACCCTCGCCCAGAATGATAACTTCTATGCCATGAACAACGCCCTGTCCATTGACCTCATCGGTCAGATCAACTCGGAGAGCGTGTTCGGCGCCCGCCTGATCAACGGCACCGGCGGCCAGCCGGAGTCGCACATCGGTGCCGTCCTGTCTAAGGGCGGGCGAGCCATCACTCTTCTGCCCTCTACGGCGCTGGAGGGTGGGGTCTCCCGTATCGTCGCTCAGCATGAAGCCGGGTCCATCGTGACCATCCCGCGCTTCTTCGCTGACACGGTGGTGACGGAGCATGGGATCGCGCGGCTGATGGGAAAGAGCCACCGCCAGCGGGCACGTGAGCTCATCGACATCGCCCACCCTGACTTCCGCGCTGAACTGAAACGGGACGCGGAGAGGCTGCTGGGATAGGCCTGATCGTGATCCGCATCATGCTTCGGAAGCTGTTCGAGCGCCCGCAGGCGCGGGTGGCAGGTGAGCGTCCCGCCGAGTACGGAGCGCGGACGGTGGTTCTCCAGGTGGACGGGATGGTGTGCGATGTCTGAGCGGGCCGCGTGAGACGTGCCCTGGAGGGGCTCGAAGGTGTGGACAGGGTGGAGGTCGATCTGGCCTCGGGCGAGGCGGTCGTAGACGTCGGCGGCCAGATGACCAATGAGGAGCTGGTGAAGGCCGTGGAAGGTAAAGTGATCCTATCGTGGGCCAGGGATCTCCTGGCTCACGATAGATCGGTGGGTCGATGAAAGTTGGAGCGCACGTCAAGGCCAGCGGCGGCGTGGACAAGGCGATCGGCCGCGCGGAGGATATCGGCGCGGAGACGATCCAGATATTCAGCGGCGCTCCCCAGGCCTGGCGGCGCAAGGAGTACCGGCCGGAGGAGGTGGAGGCGTACAAGGCGGGCGCGGCAGAGAAGGGGATCGGGCCCGCCTTCGTTCACGGCGTCTACCTGGTGAACTTGGCGACCGATAAGGAGGAGAACCTGGCGAAGTCCCTGGACGCCCTTGTGCACGATATGAACGTTTGCCACCTGCTGGGCGTAAAGGGCGTCATCTTCCATATCGGCAGCCACCGCGGTGCCGGCTATGAGCAAGTGTTTCGCCAGGTCGTGGAGTCTGTCCGCAAGATCGTTGACGCGACGCCGGAGGACACCTGGCTCATACTGGAGAACAGCGCCGGCATGGGCGGCTCTATCGGCTCCAAGTTCGAAGAGCTGGGCAGGATCATACGCGAGGCGGGCAACCTACGGGTGAAGGTCTGCCTGGACACGCAGCACTCCTTCGCCGCTGGCTACGACTTGAAGACGAAGGACGGCCTTGTGGCGGCGATGTCGGAATTCGAGGCCGAGGTGGGCTTAGACCGGCTGGTCGCTGTCCACGCCAACGACTCCAAGTGCCCGCTGGCAGGCGGCGTGGACCGGCACGAGAACATTGGTGAGGGACACATCGGGTTGGACGGTTTCCAGAACATCATGTCTCATCCGGCGTTCAGAGACGTGCCCTTCCTGCTGGAGACCCCGGGCTTCGATAATCAGGGTCCGGACCAGCGCAACGTTGAGATCCTGAAGCGCCTACGGGAGAAGGCAGGCCTCTCCTAGCCTGTCGCTAGGCGACGTTCGCCCGCCGGCTGCTGCCCGCCTGGCCGCGCTCATGGAGAGCGACGCCCGAACAGCCCCTTCTTCTTCAGCCCCAGGAACTGCAGCACGCCGGAAAGGAACGTCTCCGGCTGCTCAATAAAGGGGTAGTGGCCGCTGTTCTTGATCACCAGGAGTTTGCCGTTGGGCAGTGCGTCCGCCGTCTCGCGGGCCCGCTCTGGAGTAACGCTGAGGTCGCTGTCTCCCGCTATCACCAGGGTAGGCACCTGAATCTCGCTCAGCCGGGGCCGCAGGTCGAAACCCTCTAAGCTGTCCCAGACCGCTTGCGATTCCGGCCCGAACTGCACCGAATCCAATCCCAGCTCCGATACTCGCGCGGGGTCGTGGAAATAGATAGGCGCCAGCAGCTCCAGGCTTCTCCGCATTACATGGTCAGACGGCTCGCTCTCCTGGAGCGAGCTCAGCTCGGCGAGCGCCTCCTGCTCCAGCTGGCTCGGCAGGGCTTCCTCCACGTCCTGGATGAAGTCATGGCTGGTGGGGGCGCAGACCAGTATCAGGTGAGTAAGGAGTTCTGGGTGAGCGAGGGCGAAGTGCAGGGCGACGATACCACCGAAGCTGTGCCCCAAAAGGGCGAACGGCCTCACCTCCAGCGTCTTCGCCAGGGCGTCTAAATCGCCGACGAACCGATCGATCTCATAGGGGTCCGGCCCCTGGGGGGAGGCGGAACGGCCGCTGCCCCGGTGGTCATAACAGATGAGCTGCAGGTGCTGGGCCAGCGGACTCAGGTGGGGAGCGATGACTGTCTGGTCCAAGCCCGGCCCGCCGTGGTGCACGATGAGCGGTAAGCCTTCCCCCTCCTGCGTGCAGTAGAGGTCTACGCTGACCAGAAGCATAGTGCGGGCTGTGACCATGGCGTTATCCGGGGAGTGGACTTCTTCGCCCTACAGCAGTTGGTTCAGGAACGAACATCACAACATAGACGCTCAAGTTTACCCGCTGCTACATCTGTGGCTCCACCCGGCCTTAAAAAGGAGAACGCGCAGGGTCTAGGAAAGTTAGGCGTGAAGTCTCCGTGACGGATATCAGGCCACGGGCAGACTGAGGGCGTACATCTCCGCTAAGGTATCGATGAACGCCTGCACGGTGCGGGGGCGCTTGCGGTGCTTCTTGTAGATAAGGGAGATAGGCCGCTTCAGCGGCGGCGCGTCTACAATCTCTATCTTCACCAACATCCCCGTCTCCAGCTCCCGCTCGATAGTCACCAGCGGAACCAGCGCCACCCCCAGCCCCTCCTCCACCATGCGTTTGGTCGCCTCTAGGGAGTCCAGCTCCATGGCCACGTTGGGGACAACCCCTGCCTGGCGGAAGAAGCCGTGGATCAGGCCGAAGTAGGATGAGCCCCGGTCGAACAGGACGATGGGCTCGCTGGCGGCGTCCTCCACCGTGGCGGTGCCGCTGGCCGCGAAGGGGTGTTCCGGGTTGACGCTGAGCACGATCTCGTCATCGTACAGGTGGACCGTCTCCACGTCCGGGTGAGTCAGGGAGCGGACGATTCCCACATGGATCTCGTCCGACTGCAGCATCGCCAGCACCTGTTCGGAGCGGCCGGTGCGTATGGACACGTCAACGCCGCCGTACTGGCTGCGGAAGGCGTGGAGGATGCGCGGGAGGACGTAGGTTGAGACGGTAAGAGCGGAGCCGAGCTGGAGCGAGCCTAGCTGAACGTTTCGCACCTCGTCGATGGCGTCGCGCCCTTCCACCAGCGTCCGCAGGATCCGCTCAGCATAGGGAAGGAAGGCGAGACCGGCGTCGGTCATACGTACGCCGCGGCCGCCGCGTTCGAACAGCTCCTCGCCTACCTCGCGCTCAAGCGACTGAATGCGGGCGGTTATTGAGGGTTGGGTAAGCTGCAGCACCTCCGCCGCTCGGCTGAAGCTGTTGTGCGCGGATACTTGGACGAAGGCTTCTACTTGACCGAAGTCCATAAAACGTGCGCTCCAGGATGGAGCTATCGACAGCGCCTATAGGTAGACGCAGAAAACTCTAACGGATTATATCACGAGATGCAAGCTTAAGGGGGTGCTTAAGGGGGTGCTGCGTCTTCTCAGTGACGCTCGCTGCTGGGGCGGAAGGCGCCGCTCGTCTCGTGCGTCTTGAACCACTCACTGTTCTTCTGGGTGTAGCTCTTCCACTCCTCGGGGACGTCATCCTCGAAGTAGATCGCGTTCACCGGGCAGACGGACTCGCAGGCGGCGCAATCGATGCAGGTGTCTGGGTCGATGTAGTACTGCTCGTCGTCTTCGCTGCCGTGGATGCAATCGACGGGGCAGACGTCGACGCAGCTCTGGTCCTTGGTGCCGATGCAGGGTTCCGTGATGATGTACGCCATTCGTCCGTCTCTGCCCTGGTGGGCGTTGCGGCTATTTTAGTCGCTGCTCAGTTCGTTAATCAAGTGCGGGCTTCGCCCGGTTTCCCTAACGCCGGTTTCCCTAACGATTGCAGGTCGAGGCCCATCCTGTCATTCTGATCCGCCGCAGGCGGAGAAGAATCTCGGCCTGCGGCGCAGGGTGACCGTGGCCGTTAGTCCAGCGACAGCGTCGAAGGCCGCGCCGGCCGTACGCCCGGTTTCTTGACCGCGACGTCGCCGCGCACGCGCGCCTGGCAGGCCAGGCGCAGGCTGCCGTTCCGCAGCGCCGCCTCGCCTCGCTCCTCGCTCAGCGTCTTGCGCTCCGAGCGGCCTAGGGGGTCCAGGTTCTCGGCCCCCTCCTCGATAGTGCAGGCGCAGGAGGTGCAGATACCCTGGCCGCCGCAGGTGGTGGGCCAGTAGAGGCCGTCGGCCCAGGCGGCCTCCATGATCGTGGCGCCCTCCTGGGCCTCGATAGTGCGGTTCAGGGGCTGAATGGTGACTTTAGGCATACTTGGGCTTTCGGAATTGATTTTAGCATGCCGCTAGCCCAGCAGCGCCGCCACGCTACCCCCGCTTGCAGACCGCAACCCCCCATCGCGTATACTGAGTGCGACCTAGAATAGCAGCAGGAGGCGACACCAACGCATGAAGGATCTACCCCTGGGCGTCAGCGACGAGATGACCATCAAGACCACCCCTGACATGGGCGTGGCCCACCTGCCCGTCCCTATGTACTCCACCCCCGCCATGGTCGCCCACTTCGAGGGGCTCTGCCTCCAGCTGCTGCAGAAGCATCTGGACTCCGGCGAGACCTCCGTCGGCTACCGCGTGGACATCAAGCACATGGCGCCCACGCCCATCGGCATGGACGTGACGGTGAAGGGGAAGGTGAAGGAGGTGGACGGCCGCAAGGTCGTGTTCGAAGTCGAAGCCTACAACGCGAGCGGCGCTAAGATCGGCGAGGGCATGCACGAGCGGCGGGTGATCGAGATGAGCCGCTTCGCCCAGACGGGCGCCCGTCCGGGCGGCGGGCAGTCGTAGCCTCCATGCCCACGCCCAGCCTGGACACGCTCCCCAAGGGTCACGAGCTGCCGCCCTTCGCCTTCGAGCTGACGTCGGAATGGGTGCGGGAGTACGTCGTCGCCGTGGAAGATGATGCGATCGGTGCCCTGGACGAGGGGCTGGTTCCCCCGATGGCTGTCGCTGCCCTGGGCGTCCGTGCCCTGCTGGACGGCGCCAAGCTACCGCCCGGTGCGATCCATCTGGGGCAGGAGATGAGCTTTCTCCGGCCCGTGCGCGTGGGCGAGCGCCTCTCCATCTCGGCCCGCGTAGTCAGCCGCGGCGAGCGCCAGGGCTGGGTGCTGATGGGCATCGAGCTCGATGTTCAGGGCGATGACCACGGCTCGGTCATGAAGGGCCGCGCCACCCTCACGATGCCGGCCGGCCGGGCGGGAGTGTCCTGACATGACCCTGGACGTTGGCGCCGAGCTGACGCCGGTGGTGGTGGAGCTCACCCAGGACAAGATCGACCGCTACGCCCTCGCCGGCGGCGATGGCAACCCCCTGCACACGGACCCGGAGTTCGCCGCCAAGACCCAATTCGGGGGCACCATAGCGCACGGTATGCTCGTCCTCGCCTATCTGTCGGAGATGATGACCGCTGCCTTCGGACGGGCCTGGCTCTCCGGCGGGCGGCTGAAGGTTCGCTTCAAGGCGCCGGCGCGACCGGGCGACACGGTGTCGGCGGTTGGTCACGTCGTTCGCGCCGAGGGCGGCCGCACGGTGTGCGCGGTGGAGTGCCGGAATCAGCGGGGCGAGGTGCTGGTGAGCGGCGAGGCAGCCTGCCCGACCGGGGAGGTGGCTACGTGACGAGGGCCGTCGTCACCGGCATCGGTTGCATGACGCCCATCGGCCAGGACGTAGGCGAGTTCTGGGGTAACCTCACCTCCGGACGCTCCGGCATCCGCCGCATCAGCCTGTTCGACCCCAGCGATTTCGACTGCCAGATCGCCGCTGAGGTAAAGGACTGGGACCCGACCCGCCACATGGACGCCAAGGTTGCCCGTAGGGCCGCTCGCTTCTCTCAGTTCGCTATCGCCGCCGCCCGACAGGCGGTCGACGATTCCAAGCTCCGCATCGACGACAGCAACCGGGACGACGTCGCCGTGGTGATGAACACCGGCGGCGGTGGCGTGGACGTCATCGCTAGCGGTCAGACAGTGCTACTCCAGAAGGGGCCGGCGCGTGTGGGGCCGATGACCGTGCCGGCGATGGCTCCCAACATGGCCTCCGCCCAAGTCGCGATGCAGCTCGGCACGCACGGGCCTACCATCACGTCGGTGGCGGCCTGCGCCGCCGGCATCTTCGCCTTCGTCGAGGCGAAGCGGCTCATCGACCTGGGTGAGGCCGAGGTCGTCGTCACCGGCGGCGCCGAGGCGAACATCATCCCCGTGGCGGTGGCGGCGATGGCCAACATGCGCGCCCTCTCCACCCGTAACGAGGAGCCGGAAAAGGCCTGTCGCCCCTTCGACCTCGACCGCGATGGTTTCGTCTACGGAGAGGGCGCCGCGGCCGCAGTCGTGGAGAGCCTGGAGCACGCGCAGCGTCGCGGTGCCCGCATCTACGCCGAGTTGGCCGGAGGCGCCGTTACCAGCGATGCCTATCACGTGACTGCGCCGGAGCCCAGCGGCTACGGCGCGGCGCTGGCGATCACGCGTGCCCTCAGGCGCTCCGGCATCGAGCCAGATGAAGTCGATCTCATCGTCGCCCATGGCACCGGCACGCCCCTCAACGATGCCGCGGAGACGGCGGCGATCAAGAAGGCGTTGGGTGAGCACGCCTACCGGGTCGCCATTACCGCGCCCAAGTCCATGGTCGGACATCAGCTCGGCGCTGCCGGTGCGGTGTCGGCGATAACGGCCGTGCTCGCCATACATGATGGGGTCGCGCCGCCGACCATCAACCTGGAAACTCCTGACCCCGAGTGCGACCTCGATTACGTGCCCCAGAAGGCGCGGCGGATGCCGGTGGGCGTAGCCCTGGCCAACGGGTTCGGCTTCGGGGGTCAGAACGGCGTGATCGCGTTCAGAGGTATCGACGGCAGTGCAGGAAGCGCCGGATAGCCCCCGCCGCTGGTGCTTCGGCTGCGGCGACGCCAACCCAGAGGGTCTGGGCATCCAGTTCCAGATCGAAGGCAAGCGTGTCAGGGGCGCGTTCGAGGCGCGGCAGAGCCATCAGGGCTTCCCCGGCATGGCCCACGGAGGTATCGCCGCCGCCGCTATCGATGAGGCGATGGGCTGGGCGATGTACGCCGCCGGCGCCTGGGCGATGACCGCCCGTCTGGAGGTGAGGTATCGCCGGCCCCTTCCCCTCGGTGAGCCGTTGGAGGTGAGCGCGGAGGTGGTACGCGACCGCGGCCGCTGGCTGGAGGCCGAAGGCCGCCTTTGGGTCGCCGGTGGGCCCCTCGTCGCCGAGGCTAAGGCGCTGTTCATGCGCCTGCCGGCCGATAAGGCGCGCCAGATGGAGGAGTTCTACCTGTCCGGTCGGGTCCCAGCGAACGATGGCTGACGCCGGAGCGGACGGCAAACGGAAACGCCCCTGGGTCTACACGCTCAACCGCGGGCTGGCCCAGCTTGTCCCCCTCCCCTTCGGCTACTGGCTCTCCGTCCCCATCTCCGATATCTTCTACGCTCTCTGGGGCAGTAAGCGGGCGACGGCCCGGCGTAACCACGCCCGCATACTCGGACGCCCCGTGGACGACCCGCTGGTGGAGCACATGGCGCACCGCACGTTCCGCCACTTCGGCCGCTACATCGTGGAGCTCCTGAGCGTGCAGGGCTGGAGCCTGGACTCCATGCGCGAGCGCATCGAGATCGAGGGCGATGAGCACTTCGACGAGGCCGTCGCCCACGGCAGGGGGATCATCTTCACCGGCGCCCATATGGGCAGCATCGAGGTGGCCAGCACACTGGTCCTCCTTAAGGGGTTCAAGATCACCTCAGTGGCGGAGCGGCTGCCGAAGATGCTCATGGACTGGCTGATCGCTTGCCGCGCCGAGATGGGGGTAGAGCTGCTGCCCGCCGTGGGCTCGGGGATCGCGTTGGTACGCCGTCTGCGCCGGGGCGAGATGGTGGCCCTGGTCGTGGACTTGGGCATCAGCAACGGCGACGGTCTGAAGGTCCGCTTCTTCGGTCACGAGACGATGTTCCCAATGGGCCCCGCCCGCCTGGCGCGGCTCAGCGGCGCCCCCATCGTCTTCGGATGGGCCGCTCGCAAGCCCGGCGGGCGTTACGTTGCCCACGTGAGCGCGCCCATCCTCTCCAATCGCGATCTCGACCCCAAGGAGGACGCTCAGCAGATCACACATCGCATCGTGGGCGAGTTCGAGCAGGCGGTGCGGCGCTACCCTGAGCAGTGGTACGTCTTCCGGGAGATGTGGCCGGAGTAGGCAGACCTGACGCTTACCCGCTGAGCCGGCCGCCGTTTCCCTTTCGTCCCCCGCGAGTCGTAGACTGAAATCAGCCTCGCCCGAACGGTGGACTTACTGCGTCCCCCGATGTGCGGCCGGGCTGAGTACGCATGCTGTCTTACCTGGAAGCGCGGGTCGTTCGCCCGCTGATCGAGAACCAGATTCTGCTGGTCGTCTGCATCACCACCTTGGTGGTGATGATGGGGTTCGGCATCATCAGCCCCGTGCTGCCCCTGTACGCCCAGTCCTTCGGCGTGGGCACAGCCATGATCGGCCTGACCATCACCGTGTTCGGGGCAGCCAGGCTGGTGATGAACCTTCCGGCCGGATTCCTCTCAGAGCGCTATGGCCGGCGGCTCCTGCTCGTTGGCGGCCCGGCGGTGACGGCGCTGGGGTCGCTGGCGGGCGGCCTGGCGCCGGACTTCGGCTGGCTCATCGCTTCCCGCTTCGTCGCCGGCGCCGGATCGGCGATATACATGACGGGGGCGATGATCCTCCTCACCGACATCACCACTGACGAGAACCGTGGCCGCATGATGAGCATCTATCAGGGGAGCCTGCTGGCCGGGGTGTCGCTCGGCCCGGCTGTGGGCGGCTTCGTCGCCGAAGGCTTCGGGCTGGCGGCGCCCTTCTTCCTGGTGGCAGTGCTCGCCGGAGTGGCGACGCTGTGGTCCTTCGCCCGTATGCCGGAGACGGTGCACCTGAGCCGGGAGCAGGCGAGGGCGGCCGCAGAAGAGTCCCGGGATGAGACGCCGCCCCGTCAGACGGCGCGCCAGAGCGTGCTATCGCTTCTAGCGCGGCCGGACTTCTTGCTGGTGTCCATGCTCACTATGAGCATCTTTCTCACCCGCACCGGCGGACGTCTTACCCTGCTGCCCTTGTTGGGGGCGAACCGGCTGGACATGAGCACGGGCCTCCTGGGGTTGATATTCGCGATGATGACGGTGCTGCAGCTGATCGTCCTGGTGCCTGGGGGAACTATGATCGACAAGCTGGGACGCAAGGCGCTGATCGTTCCTAGCGCGCTGGTGACGGGGGTGGCCCTGGTGCTGTTCGCGCTTTCCGGGCAAGTGTGGATGTTCATCATGGCGGCCGTGATCCACGGCATTGGCACCGGCATACTGGGGCCGGCGCCGGCCGCCTACGCTGCTGACATCGCGCCGCCGGGGATGCGCGGGGTCACGATGGGCCTGTACCGAACCTTCGGCGATGCGGGGTTCGTCATCGGGCCGGTGGCGCTGGGCGGGCTCGCCGATCTCACCGGGTTCGGACCGGCGCTCACCTTCAACGCGATGGTGCTCGTGAGCGTTGCCATGCTATTCGCCATCTTCGCCCGCGAGACGCTAAGGCGGCCCCCGATCCCATCGGGGCAACCACAGGAGGAAGCTGTGTGATGCCACAGGCAGAGGTGAACGGGGCGCACATCTACTACGAGGTTCAAGGCGAGGGCATCCCCCTGGTTCTCTCCCACGGCGGCTGGACGGATACTAGCCACTGGCTGCCCAACGTTGGGCCCCTGGCGAAACGGTGGCAGGTGGTCGTGTGGGACCGTCGTGGCTGCGGCCGCTCCAGCGATCCTGGGGGCGGCCACACGTGGCAGACGTGGCGCGACGACCTTCGGGGCCTGCTCGACCATCTGGGTATCGAGAGCGCATACGTCGGCGGCTGCTCGTACGGCGCCTTGCTCTCTCTGGAGCTGGCGCTGGAGTGGCCCCATCTGGTGCGGGCGCTGGTCCTGGAGAGCGGCTCGCCTGACGGCATCACCGGCTCGGGGCCTGACCTGGTGCCGTTTCCCGCCCGCGCGGGGGAGCTGCATCGCATCAAGGTGCCGGCGCTCATCGTGCAGGGCGAGTTCGACCCGTTCTGGCCGCCTCCTGTGGGCGAACGGCTGCAGCGGGGGATACAGGGCTCGGAGCTGGTGGTGGTGTCCGGCGCCGCGCACGTGCCTCACCTGGACGATCCGGCCCTGTTCAACCGGACAGTGGAGGAGTTCCTCCGCCGGCTTGAGGGCGCGGACTAGCGAGCGCCTACGCCGAGCCGGCCGCCATCTGCTCGCGGACTTCCGCGATAGTCACCACGCGGCCGGTGTAGGAAGGGTCGCGTGTTGCCAGCCATAGCGTGGTCTCCGACGCCGCTTCCGGCTTCTCCCAATCGGAATAGTCGATATTCGGGTTGCGGAACTGCCAGCCCTCGGTGGCGATGTTCAACTCGATGCGCAGGGCGTTCACGGCGATGTTCTTCGGCTGCAGCTCGGCCGCCAGCGCCTGCGTCAGCTTCTCCAGCGCTATCTTGGACACGGAGTAGGACATCATCCCCGGCATCAGCACCTCCGCCAGGTAGGACGAGATGTTGATTATCCGGCCGCTCCCCTGCTCCAGCATTCGCGGCAGGAACGCCTGCGTGCACATCACCGGGCCCCGCAGGTTCACGTTCATCACCAGGTCCCAGCGCTTCAGCGGCGTCTTGCTGAACGGCGCCGGGAAGCTGATGCCGGCGTTGTTCACCAGGATGTCCACCCGCCCGAACTCGTCCAGGGTGCGCTGCGCCATCGCCTGCACCTGCGCCTCGTCCGTGACGTCCGTGGGAATGGCGACAGCCCGCCCCGACGGGCGCCCGTCTGGGCGTCGGCCGGCGGCCTCCACCTCTCGCGCTGTCTCCTCGATCGTGCCGGGCAGCTTCGAGGGCGCCTTCTCGCTGCTGCGGGCGCTGACGACAACGTCCGCTCCGGCCCGCGCGAACTCCACGGCGATGGCGCGACCGATGCCACGGCTGGCGCCGGTAACGACGGCGACCTGGCCGGACAAGGGCTGCGAACGCTCGGTCATGGGCGATGCGGATGATACAGGATACGGCTGGAAGGGTCTAGGGCGGTTGGTGGCCGCGCCCGCCTGTTGTATCATGCGGTCAGCCAACCCAAGCGAGAGGAGCGCAATTGAAGGTCAACCTGGTGGCAGTTCAGGCGAAGACGGAGCTTAACGACTACGCCAGCGCGGAAGCGTTCCAGGCCAAAATGGCCTCCCTCATGGCGGAGAAGCCGGACGCCGAGGAGATCGTCGCGGCCACCGTCGAAGTGGACGGACGGAGGTAGCGGGATGGCGACGCGAGAGATGAGGTTCCCGTTCGACGAGAAGGGGCTGAAGGGGATGGTGGGAAGGCTGCTGGGGACGGAGATGAGCTACTGGGAGGGCGATAGCCTCCTGCGAGGCCGCGTCACC
>CAJXNA010000029.1 GCA_913056415.1 uncultured Chloroflexota bacterium
GAAGCCTGCAAAGATATAGAGACTCATGCGGCGGCTGCCTTTGCGAGCCGCATTTTTGCCAATAGTTCAGGCGTATTTGGTATAAAGTGCATGGTTAACTCGTCGCCAGACTGTAGACGTGGAACTCATCCGCGCCCATAGTAATTGAGGCATTATTGACGGACCCACGGATCGTGCCAACAGTGATCGTTGCTGTAGGCATATTATTGCTATTTATGTTGAACAACTCCGCGCCGCGACTGTCAGAGGCAAAGAACCCATGACCGCCACCCGTATAGTCCGTCAGTCTGGCGCTGATGATGAACACCGCATGCCCCTCGTCGGCCGCGTCGGCAAAAGAAGAGTTGATGCTGACGAGTCTGACTTCCGTTGTATTCAGAACCAGCCCGGTGTTGATATTGTCCGCAGCCCCAGTGGTCTTTCGCGTTGAGGCAAGAGCGAATATTGGTTCAGGGGCTGAGATACTCATACCCGTATCACTGAGCAAGTCCACCGCGGTCGTGCTGGTCGTCGTTGCTTCGGTGGTGTTGCCGCCCTCGCGGGTCACCGCGCCAACGTATTCGACAGTGCTTAGTGTCTCGCCCAAAGTTGCCATTACGCTGATGCTCCTATGATCCCTGTGGCGGCCAAGTCGGTTATCAGCGTGGCAAGCAAGTCAGCCAACTCGTTTATGGTCGTGGCGTTAGCATCGAAGGCCCGATCTGTTGCATCGTTTGTGATTGTCCACCCGGCAGAGCGGGCTACAGGGGCTATTCCGTAGAAACCAACATTGGAGCCGTCGTGATTGAAGGCTCCATCTATCTCCACGTCGTTTACAAACCTGACATTGCCCCCCGCACTGAAGATGACTTTATCGCCCACGCCGCTTTCGTGAATCACCAGGTTAGTGGAACTCGCGGGTCTGTAAATAGCCCACTCATCCACCCCTGCTGTCTCAAAGGTAAGTTGAGCGTTCTGGGCAGCATCAGCGTTGATAGTAAGGGTAACTGCTGCGGCAGACTGAAACAACCTCAGTCCAGAGAAAGTGGGGGAATCTCCAGTTCCAACACCAATGCTGGTACGAAGGGTAGCACCGGACTCCAGTGCGGGGTCGCCAACACCATCGCCAACAATCATTTCGCCATCGGCAAGAACAGCCGTGGCAGTGATCGCGCCAGTCCCCGAGCCGAGCAGTACGCCGCCGTCGGTAAATGTCGAAACTCCAGTACCACCCTCGGCTACTGCCAAGTCGGTTGTGAGTGTTAGGCTCCCGGTTACAGCCAATACGCTACCGTCGAATGTCAGGTTCGCCTCGGCGTCGAGCTCGGTAGTCGTCGCACCCACTGTTACTAGCTCGTTCGCAGTAGCGTTGTTGAGTGCAGTAACTGTAGCAGTCAAGCCTAACTGGAAGTCGGTTCCAGCATCATTGGTGAAGAAAAGCTGATTGGGAGTTGCCGTCTTTACCCATATCTGACCGGAAGCCACAACATCTGTATCGGCGACAGCCTGCTCCTTGAGGAAGATAACACCGCCGTCATCAATATTGGCGCCGCCTAGATTGAGGTCAGCACTCAGTGTGAGCCCTGTAAATGTAGGGCTGTTGCCGGTTCCAAGCCCAAGAGAAGTCCTTGCTGTATTGCCGGACTCGTAGGCGAATATCCCCGCGCCGGTTGCAACAATGAATTCCCCATCCACTGCCGTAGCTCCAAGAGTATTGAGGTCATCTAGGACTGCCCCAAAGGCTTGTACGTCAGTCCCGATAGCCAAGCCTAATGTTGTGCGTTGAGCAGACGCCGAAGCGTCGTCAACAAGGGCGCGGCCTGCGGCAGTAAATGTGGCCAGGGCCGCGGTGCCTAGACCAGTAAAGTAAGGCAATCTATCTGCCGCGGAAACCAACCCTGCGATGGCTTCCAACTCAGCATCTTGCGCTTGCACGTCCGTGCTTATGATGAGGCCAAGGGAAGCACGTGCAGTGGCCCCGGACTCGTAGGCGAATACCCCTGCCCCCGTTGCGACGATGAACTCCCCGTCCGCCGACGCGGCACCAAGGGTATTGAGGTCATCTAGGACTGCACCAAACGCTTGTACGTCGGTGCCGATGATGTTACCCCGGCGGATGATCGGGCCGTGATGCAGCATCAGACCCTCCTAGCCAGACACGTCGGTGAAGTATTGCATTACCCCGCTCGCTCAGGTAGACTCAACCCGTGAAGACCTGCACTAAATGTAAGTTGCTCAAGCCTCTCTCTGAGTTCTATTGGAAGTCTGAGGCGCGGGATAGACACGAGACTCGTTGTAAACAATGCGCTAGAAAAGAAGTGCTGGCTTACAACCAAACAGCGGCTGCGATTCCATTGAGACGCATCCGAGTAGCCCGCTACCTGCGTTCGGAAAAAGGTAAGGCAGCCACGCAGCGATACCTTGGTTCGCCGAAAGACAAGGAGGCACGCCGCCGATACCGACGACACAACCGAGCGAAGATCAACGCTAGAAGACGGGTATGGATCGCCATCCACTACGGTAGATTGCCCAAGCCCTCGGAGAGAGCCTGCGTTTCGTGCGGTGGGATCGCAGCAGAGTATCACCATACCAACGGCTATCTCGGAGATGCTGCCCTGGATGTCGTGCCGATATGCAAACCTTGTCATCATGCCCTACGACCTAACCACTGATATCCGTAAAATAATCGATGTCAAGAGTGGCGCTCGCGCTCACGCGGATCGCCTTGAACTTATCGACCTCGTCGCGGCTGTTCAGCAGGATGATGTCGCCGATCTCTGCCTGGATACCCTTCGTGGCGGTGGGGTCTGTCCCGTCCCGCGTGAAGACGATCGGTGCGGTGCGGACGTAAATCTCCGCAACGTTAGCCCCCGTCCCCCTGGCAGGGGGCGTGAGCGAGACGACCGAACCGGCGATGGAAAGACCGAACTGCGCCCCAGAGACACTTGACCTTGATCGAACTCCCACGGCTCCTCCTCCACACACACTCAAGGGGGATGAACCCTATGCGGCTATTGCTCAGCGATAGGCGTCATGCTGCGACGACTTCCGTGGGGGACGCAGCCCACCCCAGCGGAGCTTCGAGAAGCGAGCCTGCTCGCGGATACGCATACGGAGCTCGGCGGCGGCCTCCTTGACCTTCATACGGTACTCGTACTGCTCCTCGGCAGCGTCCGCCAGCACCTCGGCGTCGTGCTCGCTGAGCCCCTGCTTCTGGCACTCGGCCTTGACCATCTCATCCAAGGCGCTCCGGTCCAGCTTGTAGAGCGGGATGAGCGTCATGGGATGCTCGGGCGTCCCCTCCCCAGGGAGCATGAAGGCTCCGCGGTTCGGGTCACGGGCGACATAGATGACGCTCATCGTGGCTTCCTCGGACGCCCTGGCCTACGCACGACCTTGAATCGAGGCTCTTCTTGTGATTCCGCTTGCGGAACCGCTACGGTGGGCTCAGATATGAGCGTTGGGTCCACGGGTGGATGCACGAGTGCCCTGCGCGGCTTGAAGTTTTTGTGCATGAGGGTACGGTTGAAAAAACGACCGATGGCGTCACCTCTCCTGCGCGACTAACTGCTCCAGCAGGCCTTCGATGCGAGTCAGACCCGTTTCTAGGGCATCAAGCCGCTCGCTGGTCTCGTCGTCCGACCCATGCTCCTGGTCCCACTGCACGCGGGCCTTGCGCTCCCACTCCTTGTCCTTCTCGGCACGGAGCGCGATGCACCGCTCGATCTCCTCCACGGTGTCGTGCCAACGGCTGCACCCTGCACAGGCCAGTTTCAGTTCCGTGGGCGGCTCGGTGAGCCATCCCCGGTCCAGGTTGGCGTCCCGCTCGCCCGTTGCCAGCACCTTCCCTGTCTCAAGTTCCTTCTTCACCCACTTACGGATGGCAGGAATACCCCAGACCTCTTCACCCACAGGCGTGTAGTAGCGCCGCTTCTGGGGACCGCCCGTGACCGCGGTGACGGCGACCCCATTGCTTGCTAGCTGTTGCTTTGTTTCTGGCGATACGGCCACGAACCGCTCCTACGGAGAGATGGTCAAGAATGCGTGCTGGTAGTCCGTGGTGACGGAGATGGGACTATTGACGTAGGCGATAGCCCCCGCGTTCGAGCCGGTGGCAACGAAGGCATCCACCGAGCCCGAGGTAGTGAGTCCCGGCGATACCGTCTTGCCCAGCACCACCGTGCCGTTCACGAGCAGTGCACAATCGCCCCAGGTCTGGAGCCAGAAGAAGAAGGCGTTCGTCACCTCGATGGGCGCCACGCCCGTGGGAATGCCATCGGGGGTCGTGTTGTAGAGCAGCGACCCATTGTGCTGGTTCTTCTTGAGCCCCGCGAGGCTGGACGCCGTGGTCAGCGCTTCCCGCACCGTCTCGCCGTCCTCCAAGGTGACGGTCATCGTTGCGGCACCCGTGGTGACGGTATTGCTCTTGATGCGGTAGAGGTGGCCCTCACCTGGCCCATCGTTGATGTAGATGTAGCCGCCCTTGTACAGGTCAACGGCGACGGCCCCGCCCGTGGTCACGAGAATGGTCTTGTCCCCAATGGGCGCAGCGGTCTGGATCGCCAGGTCCATGTCCTCGTTGGCCACGGCCAGCGGCCCCTGGCAGAGCTTCCCAGCCCCCAACGCCTCGCCAGCCTTGGCGTAGTAGAACACGCGGCCATCGGGGGTCACCCCCCGTGTGCCGACCGCGATGTTGCCGATGGCGGTGGACTGTTCCTTCTTCTCCTGTCCGTACCCTAACTGCACGTAGTTCGGAAACATGGTCTACTCCTATCCTTTTTGTTTTACTGCGCCGGATTCGAGACGCAGATGCGGTTGGGCCGTCGTTGTGCACCTACGCGGGAGCAAGAGCATCGTTGGTGAGCGTCACCAGCCACGAGGCGAGGTACTCCCCCACGTCGTAGCGACCGACCACGTTCAGCTCTGTTGCCCGCAGCGACTCGTCACGTTGCGGTTTGATGTCCCACTCCCGAGCCGTTGCCAAAACAAGCCCTCCACCCCGCCCCGCTGCCAGGACCACGCCGTTGGCGTCGTCGGAAGCATCGATGGGGATGTTGCCGGACTCGAAGACCGGCATCCCAAAGACCCGGCCCACGGTGTAGTTCCGCAGGACTTCCTCGGCGATGCCCATGCCGACAGCGGGGAGTGGGGTCGTTCCCCCCGCCACCGTAGGCGTGAAGACATCCACTATGTCGAGTAAGGTGAAGGGGTGGTGTACCGCTGCATACGGCTTGGGCGCAGGCCCACCGTTGGCCAGCGGCACGCCCGAGAGGTCAGCCCATGCGGCCGCGAGATGTCCGAGGGTGAGGGTGACGTTTGTCCCTCCCATGGTATTCGTGCCATCGCCGAATTGACCAGCGAGGTCCTGTTCCTTCTTGGCCACCATCGCATCGCCTAGGATGCGGCCGGCGGCCCGGATGACATCTTCCTGGTCGTCCTCCACCAGGTTGTCGGTGAGCAGGATTTGCGCACCAACCTCGACCGGCGTGAACTCGACGCTGGTGTCCTGCATCGCCTGCGGGGTCACCATGTCAATGCCTTCAACCAGCGTGTTGGCCGTCACCGTGCCCCAATAGGGCAGGTTGACGGTGGAGCCCCTGCGGACGCCCTTGGTGACGCGCCACGCGATGTTGGAGATGACTTCCTTGAACTGCTCGGTGAACCGCGCCTCCTCAATGACAACGGGAATCGTATCGGTGAGGACGGTTGTATCGGTTATGGCCATGATCGTTCCCTCCACTGCGGAGGGTTAGAGTCCTTGAGCCCTCCGCCAGTCCATGTACGCTTTGTTTGCTGCTGGGTCCTGAGGGTCGGCTATGTACGCGTCCCTGATCTGCTGGGCACTCTGACCTCCACCCTGGCTGATGCCAGAGTCAGGTAACTTGGGCGCGGGGCCGCCTTCTGTCTTTGGCAGCCCTACGGCGAGCTTCCTCATGGAGGCATCGCTGCCATCGCTGAACTGCTCCAGCATCTCCTGCGAGACCCTGAGCTCAGCCGCGATAGCCACCGCATCGCCACGCCCAGCGGCAAGCCGCTCGGTTTCCCAGCTTTGTTCCTTCTCCTCTTGGGCACGCGTGCGTGCCGCAAGATCGTCCACGGCCTGCTGGTGCGACCGCGCCCGCAGGAGATTGTCGAAGGCGCTTGGGTCTTCGGACCGTTTCGCGGTAGTTTCCTCGTCCGCTTCCTGCCGCTGTCTGAAGGTAGCCGCATCGCTGGTCAGCTTGGCACGGTCAGCCTTGATGGCGTCTTCCCGTGCCTTGAGTTCAGTGGCGGTCCGTCCGGCCCCAGAGAGGGCATCGCTCGTAAGCTTGGTGTCGTGTGCAGCCAGTTCGGCTGCCGTAAAAGTCTTGCTCTCCGTCGAAGTTCCCGCAGTGCCAGCAGAGGTTATTTCGCCCTGTTGGCCCTTCGTTTCGTCCGGCATGTAAGCCTCCTATTTCTGGGTAACAAAAAAGGCGAGCAAGCCCATCGCGGGCGTCTCGCCTCGGTTTTTCCGTCAGCGTCAGACTATGCGGTTGCTAAGGTGCGAGGAGGAGCTTGCTCTCCCGTATCCACTCGATACGCTGGGGCTCACCGTCGGCCATGTGAATCATCACCTGACCGAAGGGAACAGCGCGAAGTGCTTCCAGCAGACGCTCCTCTTTCGCAGACAAGGTAATCACCTTTCCATCCTCTGTCAAGGCGACCGTGCTCATTCCATCGCCTTCCACAAGCCTGCCTTGGCCCCCTCAGCGTCAAAGTCCGGGTCTTCTCGGCGGAACGCGGCGCGTGCCGCACGGTCAGCGCTCCCATCAGGCTTCCGCAGGTTGATGTAGGTCTCGTTGTAGGCTTTCTCGAACACCTCAGACGGAATCTTGGAGAAGTCCCGCGACTGCCAGCCCAGCGTTTCCAGCGCGTAGGCATAGAAGGCGGGGCTATCGCGGAGCGCTCGGTCGTCCTGCCACCAGCGGTCCCAACCTTCAGGCTTACCCGTATCGAGGACTGCGTAATAGGTCACGTACCCCTCAATAGCAGGCGCAGGGACTTCCTTTTCAGAGGCTTCGACACGGCGCATGTCGTCGGCCCAGTCGCGATGCGCCTGCTTGAACTCCCGTCGCGCCTCACGCTCAGTCAGTGCCCTATACTCATCAGAAGTCTCTCGCCACTCCACTTGTAACCGCAACGCATTGAGGTTTTCGGTACTGAGGTCGTCGCTCCACACGCCCTGCTCGATGCCCCAGGCGAGATACTCCGGGTTCTCCAGCTTGAACAGACGGGCCTCAGCGCTGCTCCCACTCGTCTGAGCAACCACCTGATTGAGCCCGAAGTAGGCGTCGAGGTGCTGCCGGGGCGGGATGGTGAGACCCATAGCCTCTAGGGGGATGCCCAGTTCCTTCCCCCACTGCACCACGAGGTCGTAGGCTTCCTTCGATTGGAGCTTGCCCCCGTAGCCCCAGAGCGCGAGGCGGGCGTCCATCTCGGGGTCAGCTTGGCGGAGTTCGGCACGCCAGTCCCGGTCGAGGTCAGGGTTGGCAGCGATAAGCGCTTCCCGGTCTTCTTCGCTCTCCGCTGCAAGTAGAGCCTCGACGCCTGCCCGGAACTGCTCGGGCACCCGGTCGTCGTCTAGGTCCTGCTGCGACATGAGCCGGAGCGCCTGGTTCGGCAGTTCCCAATATTTAGCATCCGAGAGCGCCGAGCGGTCTTCCCATAGGCGGATAGACCACTCGGGGAAATCCCGTCGTGTCCTTCTGTCCTTGAGTATCTTCAGCACATTCTGGTAAGCATCCTCACCCCACTCATCGCGGAACAGTTGGAGCGAGTTCTTGTAGGCATCGAAGTCGAAATCGCCATTCCTGAGCTGATAGTCACCCGAGGCGACCTGCTCGATGTAGGCCCAGTAAGCGCGATCGATGACATGCGCGTCTTCTATCCGCTTCTCTTTGTTCTCCTCCCACTCCTCAAAGATGGGCTGGTACTCCTCCACATCGTGGATGATGGTATTCTGGTCCCCGTAGGTTGCCATGATGTTGTTGTAGCGGTCACGCAGCCACTTCGTGTTCTCACCCTTTTCCTGGACATCTAGTAGCGACCCCTTCAAGCCGTCCGTTGCAGTCTCGCGGATGCTGACAATCGACTGCTGATAGTTCTTGAAAGTCTCCGACGCTCGGAGGAGTGCATCCGCAGCAGATGCCTGGTACAGCGGCTCCAGTTCCGGAAATGCCTCGAAGAGTTCAATCTTCTGCACTCGGTTCAGCGTGCTCAGCACGGTATCTCCATCCTCAATGGCCTTCCGCTGCTCATCGCTCAGACCAGACACCACGTCGATGCCCTTGAGATGCAGGATGCGATCATTCAGCCGCTCCCATCGGCTCTCGGGCGAGGTGCGCCAGCCAAAGAAGTCCGCTCCGATTGCCAGCTTCGTCACCGGCACCCCACTCTTATCAAAGAGCGTATCCTGCGCGAAGATGGGCGTTACGTGCTCCAACGCCCACGACGCCCACTCTTCCGGTGTCTCCAAGGGATAACCAAGGAAATCCGTCTGGGTGACCACATCAGCGATGACCGAGGGAAGCACGGCCGACTGAACGAACCATCCCCGGATGACCGGATTCTTCCACCGGTCCAGCGAGAGGAAGTCCATTGGCTCGTTCTCGCCAACGGAGAAGGCGCTCGCGGCGATGTCGGTTGAAAGGCGCATCAGACCGACAATCTTGCTCCCGAGGCCGATCCACCGGCCATTGATCTCCGCCGACATGAACTTTTTGCCGTCTGTGATGGGATTCAGATAGATAGGCTTGTCTAGCAGGTTCATCAGGGTCACGTAGTAGACCACGCTCGCCCCGATGGCGCGGGAGATGTGCCCCCTTGCGGCCGCCCCTGTCATACCGCCCTTGAATATCTCTGCGACCAGGCTGACCACCGACATCGTGTATTGCGGCGCGAATGAGACCCAGCCAGCGGCGAATGCCTGCAAGCTCGCTGGCATCCCGAGCTGGTTGAAGGACATCATGCCCGACTGACGATCGAGGAATCTCGCGTAGGCCGCCCCCTCACCTGCCTTGATCCAGCGCGCCGAGGTGGCCTTCCACATCTCATTCTTATAGACGGTGCTCGCCATGGAGAACGCCGCCTGACCACGGCCATAGGTCTGCCCGAGCACCAACTTGCCACCCGGAATCTTCCCCGCCATTTTCGAGAGATAGCCCATCGACTCAAAGAACTCGAAGGGACGCTGAGCGCCAGCATAGAAGATACGCTGGTTCATGGACGCTACCTCGCGCGCAATATAACGGTCGAACACACGAGGGTTGATGAATGCTGCGGCACCAAGGAGGTCTGCCTTGATAGCAGCCTTGACCGTCAGAGGGTCAAGGTGCGCCAGCATCAGTTGGATGCCGCCAAAAGAGAGGTCAATCGCCGCGATGGGGAGACGCAGGGTGCTGCTGATAATCGCGGCAACCTTCAGCCAAGCCGAGGCCTCGTCGTTCAGCATCTTCGATAGTTGGGTCGCTATGTCCTCCGGGTATATCTGATTCTGGAACATCGGATGAGGCCGGCCATTAGGCAGCACGATCCGCCCTTCATGCCGCGCTGGGTCAAGTTGACTGACCGCGTTCAGTCGATCAGCCCGGATGCCACGAGCCTTATACCAGGCGGGCCGGAGCTCGGTAATCTTGTCGCCGAGTTCCTTCTGAAGCACCTTCAGCCGACCAAGCCGCCCACGCTGCGTGTTCCGATACATCTGTTGGAGGATGCGGGCCGTCGCCGTGGCGTCGCCGTTGAATGACCGTAGGGCATCGTCGATCTCGCCAGCGCGGACCGGGTGTGCTGCGTCGATGGCCTGACCCCGGAGTTCGGCAATCCGCTGCTTCAACTGGCGAGGCGTCGTCTTGACCGCATCCCATATCACGTCGGAAAAGCGGAGAACCTCGCGGTCGAAGGTGGTCCCCGTGATCGACATGGCCGCTTCTAGGCGATCCGCAACTCCGGCAAGAGCTGGGGTCCCTGTAGCCTTGGTTCCTGCTGCAGCAGGGACTAACCCTGTTTTCTCGTAAGTTTCCAGCGCACCAGCCACACGTTGTATCCCTTTTGTATCACCAGTAATGAGCCCTTGCTCAAGTGCCCATTCCAGTCTCGCAACACGCTGACCAGCTTCACTAACAACTTGCCCTTCCGATGTAACGATGTATCGCCCCGGCGTCCCCTCCCCTTGTCGCACGAGATTCCCGACAGAATCCTCGAATGCTGTCCCTCGGAGCGCCTCCTCGCCAGGTGGTAGGGGCCGTGTGGGAGGCCGAGTGCCGGTTGGAACCGCCTCGCCACCGCGTCTTCGGATTGCCGCCATCGTTGACGAAGGGATCACCTCACCACGAACTGCGCGCTTCACAGCACCCCAGGCAAACCCTAGGTCAGCCATCTCCTTCCTGATGCCCGTCCACGCCATCTCCACACCGGGATACAGTGCTTGCAGCCGCTCAACTGGGGTAGTTGGAAGCATGTCCTCGATGCGGCTCACCACCAGCGCGAGGTCATCGCCTGCGCGCTTGTCCGCGATCGCCTTGAACATGTCGTCGATGTACGAGCCGACGTAGACCTCCGCATCGTCGGCATACCGCACCCCAGCCTGAATGCCCTCTAACTGTGATTCGTAGCTGCGAGTCCGCATGGAGGCGGTCGTACCGCCGACCGCACGAGACCCGACCCGCTTCTGAATCACCTTGCCAGCAGCATCAACCTTGCCCGTCACGACCCAGTGGACGTATTCTTGCCATGGCTCCAAGTTCGCGGTGCGGACATCTACGCCCGCCTTCACTGCGAGGTCTTTGGCATCTTGCATGAGGCCCTGAATACGCTTCGCGTACTCCAAGCCGTCTTTGTGCCTGAAGATGTACCGCTCGGGCGCCTGGAGGATGTCACCGAGGGCCAGCGACTCACCAGGATGAATTGGCTCAACCATCCGTGGGCCTCTCAAGGGATGCCGGAAAGACCGGACACCCAAGGCCATGCCGTCGGCGTTGACGCCGTATATCTGCTTGGTGCTGCCCAACTCGCGGATAAGGGCGAGCGAGACAGCTTTGACGCCCTGCCCCATCTCCAACAGAGCGTTGCGTAGGAGCGCGACCTGCGTCACCGCTCCGGTGATCTCGCCCTTGGTCGCAAGGTTCGCGGTCAATTCCCCAATGACCGTCGCCGGCGCGATCCAGCGCATGCCGGGAACATGGGCGGCGATCTGCTGGAAGGTATCGTGCTTGAACAGCCACGTCTTCATCTGCTCGGAACTGGGTAGTTCCTTCAGGAGGAACCGCTCCGCCGCTCGCTCACCCGGAACGAACGCCTCCCGCCCGAATGCACGCTTGCCCAACGCCTCGGCACCCTTCTTTGCCAAGAACCGGGTGCCTATGATGGGGAGCCTGATAGGCGCCGTCTCTAGGAACGAGACGCCCTGCGCTACCTTCTGCATCGTAGGCCCGAGAATGGGAACCCTCAGAATCGGGATTGCGAGACGGCCAATAGCTCCACCAATGGGAACGAAGAAGACCGGATTCGACATATCAGCCCATAGCTTTATGGCCTCGTGCCCTCCGCGCTCGGCGAAGTAGGTGTCCCACGCTTGGCTGACCTCAGCGGAGAATATCGCTTTCCATCCATACTTCTGGAAGGCCGAGTCAAGGAGCTTTTCAGCCTCTGAAGTCCAGGGGTCCTCGTCTCCTGCGAACACCTTCTCAAGAACACGAGTGAACGTAAACCCGGTCTGCATGATGCCGGTCCGGAAGTAGCCAGTCGCCCATTGAAAACCTGTATCGATGGCCTCCAGCACAGGGTTGACCGAGGAAGGCGGTAGTTGGCCGAAGAAGCCCACCAGGTCCGGGCGAGTCATGTCGGGAAAGGCTGTCCGCATCAGTTCCCAGGTGTCGGTCGTTACGCCAAGCTCATGAACCTCCTCAAGGAAGCCCTCCGGGTCCTCCGTGGCGAACAAGAGCGTGGCGTCAACATTGCGGTTCGGGAACACCCGGCGCAGGAGACTCGTCAGCGCCGTGTCCTGCCCCCCAACGGCACCGACGAAGAACTCGTCGATCTCCTCCTGATCGAGACCGAACATATCGAGGATGAAAACGGTATCGTCGGTCTTACCCTTGTTCCACAGGTCTTCCAGGAACGCATCGGGGTCTGCGTCCACGCGCTCCTGGAGCGCCTCCATGGTGGCCTCGGGAGTGGGTGGCGTCTCAATCTCATCGAGAATCCTGCGTTCTCCGAGTGTCAGGGCACGAGTGCCCTCGCGCTCTCGTTTCTCGAAGAGAGGGGCGAACCGTAGTGCCTCCGCGTCCCCCTGAGGAACCAAGTCGGGATAGAGTGCGTTGACGACTGAGGCAGCTTCGACAACGCGCGCCCGTTGGGCGGTGATCCGCTCTTCCTCGGCTGCTTCGGCAGCGTCGCGTGCCGGAGCACCCGCCTGGTGTGCGGCGAGGGCACGGACGACGGCGATACGCTTTTCCTCGGCTGCTTCGGCAGCGTCGCGTGCCGGAGCACCCGCCTGGTGTGCGGCG
>CAJXNA010000030.1 GCA_913056415.1 uncultured Chloroflexota bacterium
CTTGAGAGGCTCGTAGGTTAGAAAGATGACGACGACCACTCCGCCGACGGGCACGGATCAGGAACGTGAGGTTTCCGCCAACCAACCCACGGCTGGCTTGGAGGTGCTGATAATCCAGCCCGAGGCTGCCACAAACACCCCTGCCTCGCTTCCAAAACAGCTGGACTACCTTTGGAATGTTTCTCCCAGCGGCGCGGTATTGATTGCCGCCGAGTTCGTCCCGCGCGAGCAGCTGGCCCCAACAAACCGTGCAGCCCCCGAAAGCCCGACTGGAGTAACGCTCGAGATCGATGCATGGCCCCTTGAGATTGATTTCGGCCCGATCCCTGTAGATGCGGACTACGCGACGCTCTCTTACCTAGCGCATCTCCCCGGACAGGCAGTTGGGGCGGTGATCGAAGTTCTGAAAGGTTGGGTCACAGACGGGAGTCATTGCGTTGCGGAGGTCGATGTGTCGACCTTCGCCGATCCGGAAGACACCGACTGGCTTGAGGCAGTGTTCACGCTGTCTATCGACGGTGGTCCCACTGATGCCGTCCGGCTCTGGGAAGATCTCGCGAAGACGCTAGATCAGGCGACGGCGCAAATGGACGCAGCATCGAAAGATATCCTGAACAATAATCTAGCGTTCCACGTCGTGCCGAAAGACGAGGAGTGGCTAGGTTAAGCCCGATGCCATTCAACCCGCTTGATTTCCTCAGCCTCGCTGGGACGCTCACGGGCGGCAACGAGGCCGACCGGCGCACAGCTCTGAGTCGCTCATACTATGCGGCGTTCCTTCAGGCGCGGGAGAACCTGTCAGGTGCTGGCGTGATTACGCCTACGGGTCGGGGAAAAGACCACCAGATCGTCATTCGGGCCCTGCGCTCCCGTGATCTGGCCACCGGAAACATGGTGGATCGCTTGAGGAAACTGCGGGGTCGGGCCGACTATAACCTAACAGCTACGATTGGAACCCAGCAGGCACAGAACGCTGTACTGCTAGCGCAGACAGTATGGCCAAGGCTTTGACAGTAGCGATTCCGCCCAACCAATAGGGTGCACACCCCCCTCTAAGGCGGCGCGGTCACCGTGCCCGCCGCCTCCGCGACGGCCATCATCGCCACCGCTCCCTCCTCCACGATGTCGAACACCGGCTGCGGGTACAGCCCTATCAGGAACACCCCCGCCACCAGCAGCGTCAGCGCCCCGTACTCCAGCCAGGGCGTCGGGAAGCGGGTCGGCTCCGCCGGCTTCCCCAGGTACATCTCCTTGATCACGATCAGGTAGTAGTACAGGGAAACGAAGCTGAAGAACACCGCTATCGAAGAAAGCCACAGCAACCCCTGCTCCGCCGCCGCCTGGAACAGGATGAACTTCGTCGCGAACCCCGCGAACAGCGGCATCCCCGACAGCGAGAAGAACCCTATGCTCAGCGCTAGCGCCAGGTAGGGCGCCCGCTCCGCCGCCCCCGCGAAGTCCGATATCTCCTCCTTGCCCGTCCAGTTGTAGTAGATGATAATCGCCACGAACACCGCCAGGTTGCTGATCACGTACCCCACCAGGTGCAGCACCAGCGCGCTCGCCGCATCGGCGTTCTCCGGCGTCAGCGCCGCGATCCCCATCATCAGGAACCCCACCTGGCCGATGCTGGAGTAGGCCAGCAGCCGCTTGATGTTGCGCTGCTGGATCGCCACCAGGTTTCCCAGCGCCATCGTCATCGCCGACAGCACGGCGATGAACACCCGCCAGTCGTCCACCAACGGGATGAACGCCTGGCCGAACAGCTTCAGGAACAGGGCGAACCCCGCCGCCTTTCCCAGCGCTGAGATGAGCGCCGTGATCGGTAGCGGCGCCCCCTCGTAGGCGTCCGGCGTCCACATGTGGAACGGCACCGCCGCCACCTTGAACCCCAGACCGGCGATTATCAGCACCAGCCCCAGGAACATCGCCATGTCGAAGCCTGCCGTGTCCCCGGACAGCGACGCCGCGATCTCGCTGAACCGCGTCGAGCCGCTGACGCCGTAGATCATGCCGATCCCGTACAGGAATATCGCCGAGGAGAAGGCGCCCAGGAGCATGTACTTCAGGCCGCCCTCGTTGGAGCGCAGGTCGAACTTGGCGTAAGAGGTGAGGACGTACAGGCTGAAGCTCAGCAGCTCCAGCGAGATGTACGCCGTCAGCAGCTCGCTGGCGGCGGCCATCAGGTTGGCGCCCAGGACGCTAAGCAGGATGAGGCCGTAGTACTCGCCGGCGTGCAGCAGGCGATCCTTCACGAAGCGGGCTGAGGCCAGGCAGGCGAACACGCCGATGAGGCCGAAGAAGACGCGGAACAGCGCCGTGTAGTTATCGATATCGATGAGGTTGGCGAAGTTCGTGTCGTCGTTCACCCAGATGAGGGCGGTCAGCGCCGAGGCGAGCGCCACCGCCGCCGCCACGTAGGCCAGCTGATCCTTCCGCAGCCGCCCCCAGAACAGGTCCAGGAGCACCACCATCCCCGCCCCGCCGGCCAGGATGTACTCCGGCGTCAGGAGAGACCAGTCGAGGTTAAGTTCCACTAGCTCACACCCGAAGGATGAATTCCACGCTCTCGCTTATGCGGTCGATGAACGGCGCCGGCCAGACGCCCATGAAGACGATAAAGACGATGAGCAGCGCCCCGCCAAACTGCTCGCCCAGGCGCATCTCCTTCAGCCCGGCCCAGCGTTCGTTGAAGGGGCCGAAGAACGCCATCGCCAGCATGCGCAGGATGTAGGTGGCGGTGATGGCGGCGGCGAGGATGCCCAGCACGCCCGCCCACTCATAGCCGGCCCTGAAGGTGCCGACGAAGATGTGGAACTCGGCGACGAACCCGGCCAGCCCCGGCAGGCCCAGGGATGACAGCCCGGCGATAGCGAAGAAGGCGGCCAGGCGCGGTGTCTTCTGGGCCAGCCCGCCGAACAGCGTCATATCCCGTACGTGCGCCTGATCGTAAACGGCGCCCACCATGGCGAACATGAGGGCCGTCATCACCCCATGGGCGAACATCTGGAGCACCGCACCGTTGACACCGATAGTGGTCAGGGTGGCCAGCCCCATCAGCACGAAGCCCATATGGCTCACGCTGGAGTAGCCCACCATGTACTTCAGGTCGCGCTGCGCCATCGCCGAGACGGCGCCGTACAGCGCCCCCGTCACGCCCAGCGTCATCAGCACCGGCGCCCAGAACTCGGCCCCCTCCGGGAACAGCGTTATCGCTACCCGCAGGATACCGAAGGCGCCCAGCTTCATCAGGACGCCGGCGTGCAGCATGGACACGGCCGTAGGCGCCGCCACATGGCCGTCGGGCGACCAGGTGTGGAAGGGCCACAGGCCGGCCAGGATCCCGAACCCGAGCGCGAATAATGGGAAGACCGCCTTCTGGAAGTTCTCGTCATAGGTGACGGCGCCCAGCACCGGCAGGTCGAACGTGCCCTGGCCCGCCTCCATGAACGTCGCTATGATGCCGATAAAGATCAGTACGCTGCCCCCCACCAGGTACAGCACCAGCTTCATCGCCGCGTACTCTTTGGTTCGGGTAAACGTGCCGAAGTGGCTGCTGGCGCCCCACACGGCGATCAGCAGGTACATCGGCAGCACCGCCACCTCGTAGAAGAAGAACAGGAAGAACAGGTCCAGCGACAGGAACACGCCAAATACGCCGCTGACCAGTAGGAACAGCAGCACGAAATAGTCCTTGTTGCGGTAGTCGATGTTCCAGGAGATGAACACCCCGGCGAAGATGACGATCCCCGTCAGCAGCACCATCGGCGCCGAGATCCCGTCCACCGCCAGGTGATAGGTGATCCCGTTCTCGCCCAGGAAAGCCACGTTCTCCAGCCAGTCCAGCTGCAGATCAAAGCGCAGGCCGCTGCCGCCCCCGAACTCGTACTTGACGAACACCAGCACCGACAGCACGAACATAGCGAACCCTGACACCACCGCTACGTTGCGCACGAGCTGCGGATAGCGTGAGGGTATGAGCATGAACACGAGCACAGCCCCCACCGGGATGGCTATCAGCGCGAACAGCACCCAGTCCATCGCCTACACCCGCACCACCATGAACACTATCGCCAGGACGATCACACCGGTGACGATCGCCAGGGCGTAGTTGGGCAGCTTGCCCGTCTCCAGGAACTTCATCCCGAACCCAGCGAACACGCCCAGGCGGGCCGAGCCGTCCACACCCGTGTCGTTCACCACGTTGCGGTCGAACCAGGCGATCACCCCGCCGGCGGCCAGCACCACCCGGTCGATCGCCCACTGGTATATATCGTCCATGAAGAACTTGCGCTTCAATATCTCGTAGGCGGGCCGGAAAAGCTCTCCCGCCCGGCGGGCCGGCTCCGCCGCGCCCGACCAGAAGTAGAAGCCGCCAGCCAGGCCCGCCACCGCCGACAGCGTCGACAGGACCGCCACGTCCCAGGGGAAATGGAACGCCTCCGGCCCCTCCAGGAAGACGAACTCCCCTATGCCGCCGGGGAAGCCCAGCGCCTCCCCCACCCCGTCGAAGACGACGAAGCCCGCCATGACTGTCAACCCGGCCAGCAGGAGAAGGGGCAGAGTCATTACCGGCTCCGCGTCGTGGGCGTGCTGGTGCGCCTCGCGGTCACGCGGCTCTCCCAGGAAGGTAAGAATAACCACGCGCGTCATGTACAGAGCGGTTATGAATACGCTTAGCATCAGGAACCCGTACACGACGAAGTTCTGGCTATCGCCGGCGACGTTGAGGATCTCGTCCTTAGCCCAGAAGCCGGCTAACGGAACGATTCCCGCCATGGACAGCGCCCCCACGGCGAACACGGCCGCCGTCACCGGCATCCGCCGCGCCAGGCCGCCCAGCTCGCTCACCTCCTGCCGCTCAGTGGCGTGGATCACGGACCCGGCGGACAGGAAGAGGAGCGCCTTGAAGAAGCTGTGAGCGAACAGGTAGAGCATCGCCGCCGATACGGAGAGCGAGCCCAGCGCCACCATCATCAACCCCAGGCTGTTGATGGTGGAGTAGGCGATCACCCGCTTGATGTCCGTGGCTACCAGGCCCATCGTGGCGGACATCATCACCGTCGTCAGGCCGATGGCGGTGACCACGTTCAGCGCTATCGGGTCGGCGGCCGCGAACAGCGGCATCAGGCGCGCCACCAGGTAGACGCCGGCCACTACCATCGTGGCGGCGTGAATGAGCGCGGAGACCGGCGTTGGGCCCTCCATGGCATCCGGCAGCCAGACGTGGAGCGGGAACTGGGCCGACTTCCCCACCGCGCCGGCGAACAGGAACAGAACCGCCATCGTCAGGTACTCGCTGCTGTAGCCGCCGCTCTCTGCGAATTCGAAGATCTCCGACATGTCGAAGGTGCCCGCCTCACGCCAGAGCAGGATGATGCCGATGAGCAGCCCCACATCGCCGATGCGGGTAGTGATGAACGCCTTCTTCGCCGCCTCCGTCGCGGAGCGCTTCTCGTGCCAGAAGCCGATCAACAGATAGGAGCCGAAGCCCACGCCCTCCCAGGCGGCGTACAGCAGCAGGAAGTTATCCGCCAGCACCAGGGTGAGCATCGCCGCCGCGAACAGGGATATGGCGGCGAAGTACCAGCCGTAGCGCGGGTCGCCCTTCATGTAGCCGGTGGAGTACACCAGCACCATGAGGGTGATGAAGGTCACCACCGCCAGCATGACGATGGCGAGCTGATCGACCTGGAAGCCCAGCCGGAGTTCGAAATCGCCGAAGCTCACCCACTCGATGCCTGATTGGCCCAGCGCCTTGTCGAACTCCGTGCCCACCATGTCGTCCAGAAGATCGGCGAGGACGAAGAAGAACAGGACGAAGGAGGTAGCGATGGCGCCTATCGCCAGCCAGTCGCCGTGGCGGGGAAGGTACTTTCCGAACAGGAGGAGGATGACGAACGCGGCCGCCGGTAGCGCCGGTATGAGCCAGGCTTCCTCCATGCCTACCACTTGAGCATGTCCACTTCGTCCACGTTGGCCGTGCCCTTGTTGCGGAAGATACGCAGGATGATGCCCAGGGCGAGCCCGACCTCAGCGGCAGCGATGGTGATCACGAAGATGGCGAAGATGAGGCCGGTGAACTGCTCCGGGTGCAGGTACACGGCAAAGGCGATGAAGTTGATGCTCACCGCCTGCAGCATTAGCTCCACCGACATGATGATGAGCACAGCGTTGCGTCGCGCCAGCACGCCGTATATCCCGATCGAGAACAGGATGCCGCTGAGCACCAGGAAGTTCTCGATCGGGATCATTCGCCCTCCTCACTGCGGGCCAGGATGATCGCGCCGATGAGCGCCACCAACAGCACCAGCGACGCCACCTCGAACGGCACCGCCCAGATTCGGAACAGCGCATCGCCCAGCTCGCGGAACGGCACTACGGTGATCTTCTCCGTCTCGCCCGGCCAGTCGGAAGACACCGCCGCCAGGACGGACAGCGCCAGGAAGGCGCCGGCGGCCAGAGCGGCGAACGGCCGTTGCGGCCCGTCCAGCGCCTGCGGCATATCCCGCACGCGCGTCAGCATCATGACGAACAGGATAAGAATGGTCACCGCGCCGCCGTATATTAGGATCTGGACGATCGCCAGGAACTCCGCGGAGAGCAGGATGAAAACGCCGGCCACCGCCAGCAGAGCGAGGATGAGGAACAGGGCGGAGTGGACGACGTTACGGGCGACCACCACCCCCAGAGCGCCGAGGACGGTCACTGCGGCCACGAAATAGAAGATGACCTCTTCGTAGCTCATGGGGCTAGCGGCGTCTCAGCGACAACTCTGCGTCTACTCCTCTCCACTCTCCTCCTTGGCCGCCACCGCCTCCTTCTCCTCCTCCGAGCGTACCTTGGGCGTCCAGCCGGAGTGGGCTACACCCATCGGCTCGCGGAACGGGTCCTTCAACTCTCCGGATTTGGACTGATCCATCAGTTGGTCCACGTCCAGCACCAGGTCGTGGCGGTCGTAGCGAGAAAGCTCCACGCCTTCCCAGGTGTTGTTCATCACAATGGCGTCGAAGTTGCAGACCTCAACACAGATGTCGCAGCGCATGCAGCGCGCGTAGTCGATGTAGAACTTGTCCACGATCTTCTTGCGCTTGCTCTTCCCCTCCGCGTACAGCGGGTTGTCCTTCATCGTCATCGTCATGCAGTCCACCGGGCAGTAGCGGGCGCAGACCTGGCAGCCGGTGCAGAACGGCTCCTCCACGTCGAAGTCCCAGAGGAGGACGGGCAGCCCGCGCGAGCGGTGCGGAAGCTCCTTCTTAGTCGAGGGGTACTCGACGGTAACGGGCTTACGCAGCGCCGTCGAGATAGTCGTCTTTATCGCCTTCAACACTCCCAGCATCTACATCACGCTCCCAACTCTATGTAATCGAGGCGAGACCGGCTGTTCGGCCGCCTGCCGCGCCGCCCGATAAGTGAGATAGCCCGCCACCAGCGTGAGCGCCCCGGACGAGACGCCCAGCGTCCAGTCCGGCCAGCCGTAAACGAGCACCCAGCCGTTGATTATTATCTGCAGAAGGGCGAAGGGCAACAGCACCTGCCAGCAGAATTGCATCATCTGGTCAATGCGCAGGCGCGGCAGGCTGAACCGCAGCCATATGAAGAGCAGGATAAAGAATGAGGTCTTGACGAAGATCAACGGTACCTGCAGGGCGATCCCCGCTCCGTTGCCCAGCGGCCAGTTCCAGCCGCCCAGGAAGAGCAGCGACGCCAGCACCGAGATGAGCACCATGCTCACGAACTCCGCCATCTGAAACATCGACCAGCGGATGCCGGAGTACTCGATGAACGGCCCGCCCACCACCTCGGACTCCGCCACCGGTATGTCGAACGGCTGCCGGTACAGCTCCGCCAGGCCAGCTACCAGGAAGATGAAGAACGCCAGCGGCTGCCAGACGATGAACGGCACCCGCCCCTGCCCATCCACGATCTCGACCAGGTTGAGGGATCCCCGTCCCGCTTCCGGGGTATAGGCGATCATCGCCACGGCCACCACAGCCAGCACCAGCGGGATCTCGTAGCTGATGAGCTGGGCGGCGGCGCGCGCCCCGCCTAGAAGGGCATACTTGTTGTCCGAGCCCCAGCCCGCCATCACGAACCCCACTATCGACACCCCGGACACCGCGATGATGAAGAACAACCCTAGCTCCAGATTGCGCACGAACAGGTCGGCGGTGAAGGGCAGCGTCACGAAGGCCAGAAACACCGGCACCATCACCGCGAACGGCGCCAGCTCGAACGTCCAGCGGTCAGCGGTCTGCGGCCGCAGGTCCTCCTTGGTGAGCAGCTTGATGGTGTCCGCCAGGCCCTGAAGGATGCCGTAAGGCCCCACACGCATCGGCCCCAGCCGCTGCTGCAGCCTTCCCGATATCTTACGCTCCAGGTAGGTGAGGATGATGACGGACAGCGGCATCGCCAGCGCAATGGCGCCCATGCGAATGAGGCCGTCCAGCCAAGCGTTGTCGGCGATCAACGGTCCACCTCGCAGAGGACGATGTCGATAGAGCCCAGGGTGACGATCGTGTCGGCGACGTAGCTGCCGATGCTCATCGCCCTCAGCGCCGAGAGGTTGGAGAAGGCAGGGGAGCGGATCTTCAGCCGGTAAGGCTTGTCGCCGCCCTTAGAGATCAGGTAGATGCCGTACTCCCCCCGGGGCGTCTCGTTCCGCATATACACTTCGCCCTCGGGCAGGCGCAGCGTTCGCTTCAGCCCCTCGGCCATGATCGGCCCTTCCGGCATCCCCTCCAGCGCCTGCTCTACGATGCGGACCGACTGGCGCATCTCCTCCAGGCGGACCAGGTAACGGTCGTAAACGTCGCCCTGTATGCCCGTTGGGATGTCGAACTCAAACCGGTCGTAGATGCAATAGGGCTCGGCGCGGCGGACGTCGTGCTCCAGGCCGGTGGCCCGCAGCATCGGCCCCGTCAGGCCCCAGTTGATGGCGTCTTCCGGCGTCACCGGACTGACACCGCGGCAGCGGGCGATGATCACCTCGTTGTCCGTCATCAAGCCGTCTATGTCTCCGATACCCTTGCGCACCGCGCTCAGGACCTCACGGCAGCGCTCGCGGAAGTCTTCCGGCACGTCCCAGGCCACACCGCCGGCGCGGAAGTAGGCGTACATCATCCGCTCCCCGGTGATCTCCTCAAACAGGTCCTGGATTATTTCCCGATCGCGGAAGGTATACATGAAGGCCGTACCGAACACGCCGATGTCCGTGCCGAAGGCGCCCATGAACATGTAGTGGCTGGCGATGCGGTTCAGCTCCGCCAGGATGACGCGGATGTACTCGGCCCGCTCCGGCGGTTCGATGCCGGCCAGCTTCTCCACGGCCTGCACGTAGCAGAGCTCGGTGTTGAACTGGGCCAGGTAATCGGTGCGGTCCTGATAGCCGATCGCCTGGCGGTAGTCGCAGTTCTCGGACAGCTTCTCAGCGCCGCGGTGCATGTAGCCGATGATCGGGTCCACGTCCACCACCTGCTCGCCATCGACGGTGAGCACCATTCGGAACACGCCGTGGGTAGCCGGGTGCTGCGGCCCCACGTTGACGTTGATGTCTATCGTCTCCAGGTCTTTTCCCGGCGTGACGCTGTACTCCGTAGCCATAGCTGCCGCCTACCCGCTCTTCTCCTCGGCTGCGAGCGCCTTGAGCGCTTCCGCCACCGCCTGCCGCTCCTCCTCCTGGGAGGCGCCGCGGGCGCGCGCCTCGTCGCGGGTCTTCTTGATGAGGGCAGCCTTCTTCTGAGCCAGCGCTATCTTGGCGGCGCGGTCGTCGGCAGGCTTGGCCGGCGCTTCCGCCGGCTTGGGCTCCGCCTTGGCCGCTTCCTCCTCCTCTAACGCCTTGAGGGCGGCCTTAACCGCCGCCCTCTCCTCGTCCCCAGCTAGCCCTCTGCCCCTGGCCTCTTCCCGCGCCTTCTTGATGACCACCGCCTTCTTCTGGGCCAGTTCGATCTTGCGGGCCCTTTCGTCCATCGGCACGCCGGCCTCCGCCGCCGCCTGCGCCACCGCCTCCTCAGCGGCCTTCAGATAATCCTCCTGCCACTCCTCGATCTCGGCTAGAGGATGAGTCTTACGCATGATGTAGTAGCCCAGCCCCTCCTCCGTCAGCAGGGGGCGCAGGTCGGGGTGGCCGTCGAAGACGAACCCGAACAGCTCGGCCGCCTCGCGCTCGTGCCAGTTGGCCGTCTGCCACAGGTGGCTGATCGTGGGCATGTGAGCGTCGTCGGGCGGGCAGCGCACCTTGATCGCCACCGCGTGGCCCAGGCTGTACGAGTACAGGTGATAGACCACCTCAAGCTCGTCCAGGTGGTCAACGCCCGATAGGCTACGCATGAAGTCGAACGCCAGGCGCTCGTCCTCCTTTGCCGTCTGCATCACCCGGATCAGGTCTTCGCGACGAACTGTGATAGCGACATCGAGGGCGGTCTGCTCCGCGCTCATCTGGACGCCCGGCAGGGCCTCCCGGAACAGGTCGGCCACCGAGCCCGGAGGCGGCTCAGCGACGGAGGTCTCCTGGCTGCGCTCCTGGGCCACGCTCAGCGCCCTATCTTCCCCCGCTCCTCCATGATCTTCTTCTGGAGGGCCAGGAAGGCGTCCATTAGCGCCTCAGGCCGAGGCGGGCAGCCGGGAACGTAGACGTCCACCGGGACGATCTTGTCCACCCCCTGGAGCACGCGGTCGTAGCGCGTGTAGGGCCCGCCGTTTGTGGCGCAGGCGCCCATGGAGATCACCCACTTGGGGTAGGGCATCTGCTCGTACAGCAGCTTGACCGCCGGCGCCATCTTCTTGGTCACCGTCCCGGAGACGATCATCACGTCCGACTGCCTGGGCGAGGGAAAAGGGATGATGCCGAAGCGGTCCAGGTCGTGCCGGGCCATGAACGTGGAGATCATCTCGATGGCGCAGCAGGCGAGGCCGAACGTCATCGGCCACAGGGACGACTTTCGCCCCCAAGCGATGATCCAGTCCGCGGGGAACTGGAGTATCCCCGGCAGTAGCTGGCGGTACAGCGCTTGCCCCTGGCCCGGGTGGAACTCCGTTGGCGTCAGCTTCTTGATCTCCCGCCGGATATCGGGAGACACAGCATCGGTGATCGCCTGCTGGGGGTCGTCCTGTATCTCGTGGACCTCTATGAGCGTCTTGTCAGCCATGTGAGCCACCTACTTCCAGCGAAGCACACCCTTTTTCCAGGCGTAGAGAAGCCCGAATCCGAGTATCAGAATGAAAAACAGCATCTCGTAGAAGGCGGCCTTACCGATGTCCAGGAATGTGACCGCCCAAGGGAACAGGAACACCGCCTCGATATCGAAGATCAGGAACAGGATCGCGAACAGGTAGTAACGGAAGTGAACCTGGGTACGGCTGCGGCCTATGGGCAGCATGCCGCATTCGTAGGTCAGGCTCTTGGCGCGGCTGGCCTGGCGGGGGGCGAGGATGTAGTTGCCCATGAGCGCCCCGCCGACCAGGAGGAAGCCCAGAATCGCGGCGATGAGAACGGCTACGTAGTCGGCGAAGAGGTCCTGAATCATCGGTGGGGATCGCGATAGAGAAGGAAGCTAGCCATTTGTTCCATTCGCCACAAGCGATGCTAGCACGGGCTCCAGCTACTGTCAATTTAAGAAGCCGTCGCTTGGTTAATGGCGCTATCGCCTTTCGGAAACAGCACCCGCCACCTGAATTCGGCGACTCCGCGAACCGTGACCATGCCGCGCACTTCAGTGCGCGGTACATCCCTCCTCCGCCGAGGCGTTGGCCTCCCTCACTCCAGCTCCACCAGCTGCTGCCGCAGACCCTCCAGCCGCGCCCGCGCCGCCGCCAGCTTCTCCTCCTCCTTGGCCACCACAGCCGCCGGCGCCTTCTCCCGAAACGCCGCGTTCGCCAGCTTGCCTTCCAGCCGCTTCACCTCCGCCTCCGCCTCCGCCAACTGCTTGGACAGCCTAGCCCGCTCCGCTTGCACGTCGATGAGCCCGGCCAGCGGCAGGACCACCTGCGCCTGCGCCAGGACGGCCGAGGCCACTCCGCTCCTGGGCGCCTCTCCCGCGTCCCCGATCAGGTGCAGAGGCCTCACCCGCGCCAGCGACTCCAGGATCGGCCTCGCCGCCTCCAGATCCGGCCTCGCCCCGTCGGCGGCCACGTACGCCTCAACGTAGCGCGAGGGGTCCACCCGCCTGTCGGCGCGGATGTTGCGGATCGCCTTCACCACCTCCATCACAACCTGCGCCTTCGCCTCAGCCTCGGGGTTCACCCAGGCCCGCTCGGCCTTCGGCCAGGAGGCGACGATGAGCGCTTCCTCGTCCGCCCATCCGAGACGCTCCCGAAGCGTCTGCCATACGGCCTCCGTCACGAATGGCATGAACGGGTGGAGTAGGCGGAGGCAGGTGTCCAGGACGTGCGCCAGCACCGGCAGGGACGAGCGGTC
>CAJXNA010000031.1 GCA_913056415.1 uncultured Chloroflexota bacterium
TAGGGGCACGGTCTGGGAGGAAACGGAGCACGATCTCGACTTCATTATTGAGCGGGACGATGTGGCGTATGGGTGTGAGGTAAAGAACCGGTGGGACTACATACCGCGGGGCGAGTTGGAACTAAAGCTCCGGATGTGCGCGCATCTTGGGGTAAGGCCGCTGTTCATCATGAGGGCATCACCCAAGACGTACAACAAAATGATTATTGACCAGGGTGGTTATACTCTGATATTCGTAGCGCATTTGTATGCGTTTGGTATGGGGGAAATCGTGAAGAGGGTGAGGGACGAGCTAGGGTTGGAGGCCGACAGCCCGAGAGCTATTCCGGCGGGGATTATCGACCGCTTTATGAAGTGGCATAGGAAGAACGTGTGAATTGAGGCTAGTATTCACACGAGAGCGCGCAATTCGTATCTGTCAGCCGGTACCCGTATAAATACAGTATTGTCTAGTCGGGTCTCCCGCCGCCCAACGCCGCGCCGTGCCTGCCCAAGGGCAGGTTCAGCGACCCCGAGCGGTAGCCCGCCAGGTCCAGCGTCACGTACAGGTAGCCCAGCGCCTTCAGCCGCTCCACCACCTCGGCGCGGCGGGCGATGAGCAGCTCCAGCCCCGCCTCGTCCGTCTCGATGCGGGCGACGTCCTCGTGGTGGCGGACGCGGAGCTGTCGCAGGCCGAGGGAGCGCAGGTAGGCCTCCGCGTCGCCGATGCGGCCCAGCGCCTCGACGGTCACGGGCGTGCCGTAGGGGATGCGGGAGGAGAGGCAGGCCATCGCGGGCTTGTCCCAGGTGGGCAGACCCCGCTCCCGCGAGAGGGCGCGGATGTCGTCCTTGGTGAGGCCGGCCTCCACCAGCGGGCTGCGGACGCCGTGCTGGGTGGCGGCGCGGCGTCCGGGGCGAAAGTCGCCGGTATCGTCCAGGTTGCAGCCGTCGACGACGTGATCGAAGCCGCGCTCTCGCGCTATCCCTATGAGGCGGCCGTAGAGCTCGTCCTTGCAGTGGAAGCAGCGGTTGGGACTGTTGGCGACGTAGTTGGGGTCGTCCATCTCTTGCGTGTCGATGAGCTCGTGGGCGATGCCGAAGCTCCGCGCCAGCTCCTTCGCCTCCTGCACCTCGGACTGCGGGATGGAGGGGGAGACGCCGGTTATCGCCAGGGCGCGGTCGCTAAGGACGTCGCTGGCCACGGCGGCGACGAAGGTGGAGTCCACGCCGCCGGAGTAGGCGACGATGACGGAGCCCATCTCCGCGATGATGCCCTTCAGCGTCTGGAGCTTTTCGAGGGTGGTGTCAGTCATAACACCTCATGCTAGCACACACCACTTCCGGAAGGTCGGCCTTTAGGCCGACCCTGACAGGCTGAAGCCTGTCCTTCTGGGAGGGATGGGAGGTGGGCTTTACCCACCCCTCATGGTGAGCCAGTCGAACCATGAGGGGGCATCCTTCGACATGCTCAGGATGAGCGGGGACACTCCTATCACGCTACGTCTCGGTGGGACAGGCTGAAGCCTGTCCTTCCGGGAGGGATGGTGGCGATGGGCTACGGCGTGATGGCTATCTTGAGGACGCCGTCCGTCTTGGCGCGGAACAGGTCGTAGGCCTTGGGCATGTCGGCGAGCTTCATGCGGTGGGTGAATAGGGGCGTCAGGTCGATGTTGCCGTTCTGCAGCAGCCCCAGGAGGTGCTCCATCCGGACATGGCCGCCGGGGCACCAGGTGGTGACGATGCGACGATGGTAGAATGAGGGCGCGCCGAAGATGGGCATCGATACCTGCGGAACGGGGCCGTAGACGCCGATGCCGGAGACGGTGCCGCCACGGCGGATGACCCGGGTAGCAGCTTCGAAGGTAGCCTGGGTGCCGACCGCCTCGACCGCAATGTCCACGCCCGTGTTGTTGGTGAGGGACATGATCTCGGCGACTGGGTCCTTCTCCTTGGGGTTAATGATCACGTTGGCGCCGAAATTCTTGGACATCTCCAGCCTTTCGGGGACGGTGTCGACGGCGATGATGAGGCCGCAGCCGCGGGCGCGGGCGCCGGCGGTGGCCATGAGGCCGAGAGGCCCCTGGGCGAAGATAGCGACGGAGTCGCCGAAGCCCGCTCCGGCGCGCTCGATGGCGGCGAAGCCGGTGGACATAATATCCGCCGCTAGGATGGCGTGCTCGTCGGAAACGCCGTCGGGAACCCTAGCCACGTTTACGTCTGCGAAGGGGATACGATAGTACTCACCCTGGCAGCCGAGGATAAGGAGCCCCAACATTCCGCCTCCACCAGTGCACACGGAGTAATCCCCGTGCATGCACTCGGTGCACTTGCCGCAGCCGACAAGGCAGGCGCTGATGACGCGGTCGCCTTCCTTGACGCGGGTGACGCCCGCGCCGACGGCGTGGACGGTGCCCACGGCCTCGTGGCCCATGGGAAAGCCTTCCGGCCTGCCGGCGCCAGGGGCGAGTCCTTCTAGCACCTGGTTAGGGAACTCGTCCACAAAATGCATGTCCGATCCACAGACAGTTGCCAGGGTCGTTTTGAGCACGATCTCACCTTCGCCGGGCTCGGGGATGGGCAGGTCCATCATCTCTACCTTGCCGTTTTCAGTCTTGATGCATGCTTGCACGGGGGCAACCTCCTCACGATACGTCTTGGCCCGCCAATGACAGCACAGGGGGTGATGTAGGTCAAGGGGAGCGGCCTCTCGTTGACCGCGGCGAGGCGTTGGGCTAATCTGAAGCCTGGTGCAAGGAGAAGATGATGGTACAGAAGACGAAGGTAGAGCTCAAGGTTAACCCGCGCGAGGTGCTGGGCAAGAAGGTGAAGGCCCTGCGCCGTGAGGGCGTGATCCCCGCCAACGTATACGGACACGCCCTGGAGTCGGTCGCCATCCAGATATCGAAGGACGACCTGGTTCATCTCCTGCACAGCGCCGGCCGGAACGAGATCGTCTATCTGCGCCTGGACGGCGAGGAGGCCCGGCCTACCTTCCTGCGCCAGATCCAGCGCAACCCCGTGACGGACGCCATTCTGCATGTGGACTTCTATCAGATATCGCTCAAGGAGAAGGTGCGGATGGATGTGCGGCTGGTGCTGGTGGGGACCGCCCCCGCTGAGCAGACCCAGGGAGGTACCCTCCTGCATAGCCTGGACCGGATCGCGGTGGAGGGGCTTCCTACGGAGATACCGTCTGTCATCGAGGTGGATGTGTCCGGCCTGGAAGTGATTGACGCAACGATCTACGTGCGCGAGCTTAGTGTGCCCGACGAGATAACCGTCCTCAGTGACCCCGCGCAGGTGGTGGCCAAGGTAGCGCCGCCGCAGGTGGAGAAAGAGCCTGAGGAAGAGGTCGAGGAGGAAGTGGAGGGCGAGGTTCCCGAGGGGGAGGAGGGTGCGCCCGAGGCCGAGGAGGGCGCGGAGCCTGCCGCCGAAGACCGCAAGGAGGGCAGAGGCTAGATATTCAGGCTACGGATCCGATGGGGAGGGCATCCTGCTCTCCCCATTTTCATTACCTGCCCAGCCTGCGGCCGATGAACTCCCGCATCCCCCTCAGGAACTCACTCGCGGTCAGCCTGCGCCGCCCCTCCCGTTGGGCCGCCAGCACAGCCAGCACTCCCTCGCCCGTGGCCACGCCGAACGCGCCCTGGTCGGTAGCGGGCGGAAGTCCAGCCTGCTGCTCCGCGCTCAGCGCCACCACCGTGCCCGGAGCCGCTCCACCGTCCGCCAGGGGCCAGGCCTCCCATATGTGCAACAGCCTGCCCTCGAGTGTCGTATAGGCGCCCGGCCAGGGGTTGTAGGCACGCACGCGCCGCCAGATCTCGTCCGCGGCCAGGGACCAGTCGATGGCGCCGTGCTCCTTCTTGAGGAGCGGCGCTTTCGTAGCCAGCGAATGGTCCTGAGGTTGCGGCTCGATCTCGTCGCGTAGCCAGCGGGGCAGCGTCTCCGCCAGGAGGTCGGCGGCGACATGGGAGAGTTTCTCCATCAACGTCCCCGCGGTGTCCGAGTCGTCGATGGGAAGTCGGCGCTGGGCCAGTATGGGCCCGCTGTCCATGCCCGGGTCCATTAGGATGATGGTGACGCCGGTTTCATGGTCGCCGGCCAGGATGGCGGCGGGGGTTGGGGAGGCGCCGCGATGTCGGGGCAGAAGGGAGGGGTGGACGTTGAGAACGCCCTTGCTCGGTATCTCCAGAACCTCCTGACGCAGGATCTGGCCGAAGGCCACGCCAACTGCGGCCTCAGGGTGAAAAGAGGCCAGTTCGGCCAGCGTTGATGGGTCGCGCAGACTGTCCGGCTGGTGGACGGGTAGGCCTATCTCCAGGGCGGCGCTCTTTACGGGTGGCGGAGTTGGGTGACGGCCGCGTCCAGCCGGTCTGTCCGGTTGCGTGTACACCGCCTTGATATCGAACCCATCGTCGACGAGCCGACGCAGGGAGGGGACGGCGAAAGAGGGCGTGCCCAGAAAAACGATGGCCATGATGGTTCGCCCGCCGATTCTAGCACGGGCCGCTTCCGTAACGCGATACAAGGCTCCCGCGTTATAACTGTCGGTGTTTGCAAGAAGAGTAAGTGTCCGTCTCTGGTGGCCGCTCGGTGCGTTACTGGCGGTCGTAGCGGTTTCTGTCGCGTTGGCCTGCAACGGCGATGGTGAGGCGGAACGGACCATCGTCATCAGCTTCACCACCCCGACTGCGGTTCCCACCGCGTCGACCCCTACACCTACGCCGACGCCGACCCCCACCCCCACGCCGACGCCGAACCCCGATGTGTGCGGCGTCAACCCGGACCCTGCTCCTGCCAGCGTCCTCCAGGTTCAAGAGCCACAGCCTGGAGAGAAGGTGCGTGCGCGCTTTCACCTCCGCGGCTGGGGATCCACGGAGGGCTTCCAGCAGGTCGGGGTTGGGGTGGCGGTGATCGACGCCGATCAGGAGGTGGTGCTGGTGCTGGACCCCGTGCCCGCTCAGCCGCGGGCCTTCCGCGCACTGCCGTCGGGGCTGGAGAACACGGAGTTCTCGAGCCCGTTCGGAGTGGACATTCAGATCCCGGATCTGGCGGGTCCGACGCTATTCTGCCTGTGGGTCTTCCTAGATACGGACGAGGAAGGCATTCCCAAGGGTGTGGTTCAGGTGCCGGTTGTGGTCGCTCCCTAGCCGCCACGCACCACCACCGGCTCGCCGATGTCGACGGCCAGTTCAGCGGCGGCGCTGCTTCCAGTCAGTGCGATCTCCAGGAAGCCGGAGCTGCCTGCCAGCGCCGTTAGGCCCGGCTTCTCCGCGTAGTTGCGCTGGAGGCCTGCGATCTGGCGCCCGCCTATCTCCACCGTGACCCGCCGCGATGCCAAATCCTCCCTTCGCACGTTGGTGACAAGGTTGCCGAAGTGGTCGATGTGAACAACTCGGCCGCTCAGGGCGCCGTCGGGCCGCCTCCGTGCGCGGAATGGGGACAGCGCGAGCACTTCACTCACGACCTCGCCCAGGTCTGACAGCGGCAGGCCCAGCGACAGGTGAGCGGCCGCTGGGGCGAAGATATCGCGACCGTGGAACGTATCGCTGACGGGTTGCATGTGGTAGCGAGGGTTGCTCAGGGTAACGCCCAGAACCTCTTCCGGCAAGGGGACACGCGCAGCGGCTTCGCCAACGTGGCTGCGGGTATCTTCGGGCAGGGCGGCGGAGAGTATGCCGTTGTCCGGCCCGAGGAAGCTTCCGCTGGGCGTCCGCAGAGCGATGGCGCGTCGCCCCGTGCCTACCTCCGGGTCCACCACGGCCAGATGGATGGCGCTGGGCGGGAAATACGGGCACGCCGCCTCCAGCAGGAAGGCTCCCTGCTCTACGCGCTGGGGCCTCACCGCGTGGCTCAGGTCCACGATTATCGCCTCCGGGTTGAGTGAGAGGATGACGCCTTTCATGGAGGCGACGTACGGGTCGGCGAGGCCGAAATCGGTAGTAAGGGTGATGATGGACTGTCGTGGCACGGCTGCGCGCTAGTCGTCGAGCAGTTCGGGGCTTTCACCCGTCGACCACTGGGTGGCGTTGGCGAAGCGCGAGGACGTCAGGAACAGAGTGCCCAGCTCTATGTTCTGGACCTCCTCGGCTACGAAGTAGGTGAAGGCGGGGTAGTACAGGAGGACGCTGGGTACGTCCTCATAGAACATCTGCTGGAACGTGTAATACAGCGTTTGGCGCTTGTCCAGGTCCGTCGTCAGGCGCGCCTCCTCGATGATTCTGTCGGCGTCCTCGCTCTGGTAGCCGGCGATGTTCCCGCTGTCCGGGGGCTCGACCTGAGAGCTGTGCCAGACGGGGTAAGGGTCGGGGTCTGGGCCCGGGTCCCAGCCGAAGATCGCTGCCTGGTATTGGCGGGGGGCCAGGAACTCACGGCTCAGGTCAGAGTCTTGGGGGGTGACGGCGACTTGAATGCCCACTTCCGCCAATTGGTTGGCGACCATTTGAGCGATGGCGATGCGCAGGGGGTCCTGGTCAGTCATGAGGGAGATGCGCAACTCCTTGCCGTCCTTCTGCCGGACGCCGTCATCGGTCATCTTCCAGCCGGCTTCCTCGAGAAGCTCTCTGGCCGCGTCCAGGTCGTGCGGGCGGGGCTCCAGCTGTGGGTTATAGGCCCAGGTGCCGGGGACTATAGGGGAGTCGGCGCGGACCGCCCGACCGCCCAATAGTTCGCTTATGATGTGGTCTACATTGACGCTCAGCGCTACGGCCTCGCGGAGAGGTTTGTCGTCAAAGGGGGGCTGGCTGTTGTTCAGGAAGAGCATCAGTATGCGGGTACGGTTGGAGGTGTAGGCTCGCAGGCCCCCCGTGGAAGTCAGGAGGTCGAAGTCTTCCTGGCTGGCGCTGGGCCCCAGCAGGAGTCCCTGCACTTCGCCGCGGCTGAGCGCGGCGGCTGCCGTTGAGGGGTTGGGGAAGAAGCGAAACTCGATCTCGTCTATGGCCGGCCGTTCGCCGTAGTAGGTGGGGTTGGCCCGCAGGATCGCTTCGGCTTCGTTCAGAGTAGGGAGCCGGAAGGGTCCGGTCCCAACCGGTTTCTGGTTGAAGGGGCTGCCGAAAATTTCGACGGCCGTCATGCCTTCGAGGACATGTTTGGGCAGGAGGCCGATGCTGGTGAAGGAGAGGAACGGCGCAAACGGCTCGGCCAGTTCGCACAGGAGGGTGAACTCGTCAGGGGCGTTGCAGGAGACCTGGCGCCAGAGTTGCCCTAATCTGGAGTCGCTGGGCAGGTCCGGGTCGGCGAGGAGTTCGTAGGTGAACAGCGCGTCCTCGGCGGTGAAGGCGGCGCCGGTATGCCAGATTACATCGCGGCGCAGGTTGAAAGTGTAGGCGAGGCCGTCTTCGCTGATCACCCAGGACTCGGCCAGGTCGGGCAGGACCCGGCCCTCGGGACCGAGACGGGTGAGGCCTGAAAAAACCAGCGACGCCAGATCGGCGTCCGCTTCGTTGAGGGGCGCGAACAGAGGGTTCACGCGGTCTGGGGAGCCGACGATCGCCTCAACGTAGCGCTGCTCGCGCTGCTCCTCAGGGGAGGAGCCCAGGGGGTTGGCGAGGACGAACCCGAGGGTTGCTATGGCTATGACACCCAGGAAGAGGACGGTCAGAAGGGGCCATTGCGGGCGTGGGATGCGTTGTTGGCTCATGGGGCTGGCAGGCGGGACGGCTAGCGGGACTGTATCACGCTTACGGCGGCGACGACTAACCAGACGACCACCAGAAGGATGGTCATCTGGAAGAGGGTCTTCTCGAGGCCGCGGCGGGTGCGCACGAATGAGCCGCTCTGCAGGCCGCCTATCCCTTCGCCTTTCACCTGGAGCAGGATAATCGCGATAAGGGCTATGGAGATAAGGATCATGGCGATGGCGAGGAAGTCTGTCAGGTCCACTTGCTGCTCTTAACTACTACGCTGCGCTATTGCTCTAAAGCGCCTACCAGCTTCTTGTCCGCCTCCGGAACCGCCGCCTGCGGCTGGTTACGATCGTAATAGATACGCATCATCGTCTGGGCGAGTTTCCTAGAGTCATGGTGGTAGCGGTTACTCTCGCTGACCACGTCTGCCTTGACTAATCGTATTCCATTTTCCAGTAGAGAGTCTACTGCTACCGGCTGAGAAAGGTCTGCGTTGGGGAGCTCACCACTAAGATTATTGTTGACCACTACCCAGCGCAGTAGATGGCCGCCGACGTGCTCCTCGATAGCGTCGACATGCTGGGCGAGGCTGAAGCCGTCGGTCTCGCCGGGCTGGGTGGCGACGTTGCAGATGTACGCCTTGACAGCCGGCGAGGCGGCGAACGCGCGGCGGATGCCTTTGACGAGCAGGTTGGGGAGGACGCTGGTATAGAGGCTGCCGGGTCCCAGAATGATCATGTCTGCGTCCAGGATGGCGCGTACGGCCTCGGGATGGGCGGGGGAGTCCTCCGGCTGGAGGAAGACCTCCTTGATCCGGCCTTTCGCCTTCGTGTCGCTAATGCTGGACTCGCCCGTGATGGTTTGTGCATCATCCGTCTTGGCGCAGAGGGTGACGTTGGCCAGCGTCGAGGGGATGATCTGGCCGCGTACTGCAAGGACGCGGCTGGTCTGACGGATAGCGTCCTCGAAGTTGCCGACCACGCCTGACATCGCCACGATGAACAGGTTTCCGAAGGAGTGCCCGGCCAGCCCCGAGCCATCCGAGAAGCGGTACTGGAACAGGCTTGTCATCAGCGGCTCGGCGTCCGCGAGGGCGGCGATGCAGTTGCGAACATCGCCGGGGGGCAGCGTGCCCAGTTCGCGGCGGAGGCGGCCGGAGCTGCCGCCGTCATCGGCCACGGTGACTACGGCGGTGAGGTTAGTAGTGTATGACTTGAGGCCTCGCAGAAGGGTGGCCAGCCCGGTGCCGCCGCCGATAGCCACGATCTTGGGGCCGCGACGCAGCGCCCGCTGGTTGTAGATCATATTCACGATGCTCTCGTTGCCGTTGCGGCTGGGCATCACTGCCGAGACGATGGAGTGGTTGAGCTTCCAGAAGGCGTAGATGATCAGCCCGGCAGCGGAGATCATGAACGCCACACCCCTGATGTAGCGGGGGATGAACTGCAGGGTGAGGTAGTAGACGAATCCCGGGAAGGTGAATCCGGAGATGTAGGCCTCGCGCATGATGTAGGCGAGGCCGAAGGTCATAATGGCCACGCCGATGATCATCAGGGCAAGCCATCGCTTGATGTGCATGCCCGGATAGAACCACTTGAGGAAATCAGCGTCGAGTAGGCGTCTCATAGTCCTATACTGATAACGTCGGTGACCAGGAAATGTTTACGGGCTGTCACTCAGTTTTTCCTTCAGCAGCTGATGCACCATTCCCGGTTTGGCGCGGCCCCGCGTCTCTCGCATGACCTGGCCGACCAGGAACTTGAGCGCTTCCTCCTTACCGCCGCGGTAGTCGTCGGCGGCCTTGGCGTTGTTCTCCAGGACGCGCTCAACGGCTGCGGCGATCTCGCCGCTAGCGGTTATCTGGACGAGGCCGGCCGCCTCTACGATCTGTTTGGGGTCGCGGCCGCTCTCAAACGTTTCTTTGAGGACTTCCTTGGCAGAGGCAGCACTGATCTTGCCCGTCTGTAGGAGCTGCAACAACTCGGCGAAGTTGGCGGCGGTGAGCTTCATTTCTGTATGATCCGCATCCGGATCGCCAAGGTCCAGACCCATTGCGTTGAGAAGGCCGGAAAAGTCGCCCAGGACCCAGTTCGCTACCATTTTCGGGTTTTCTGTACCCCGGATTTCCTCAGGGACTCCTGAACCGGAGACGTTTCTCCTCCACTCCACGACTGTGTCCTCAAAAAACTGGGCCAGCCCGCGAGACTCCGTCAGCAGCGACACATCGTACTCGGACAGGCCGTACGCGGTCAGGAAGCGGGCGCGCTTGGCGTCCGGGAGCTCCGGCATCTGGGCGCGGATCTCCTCCAGCCACTCGCGGTCGACCACGATAGGCGGCAGGTCGGGCTCCGGGAAGTAGCGGTAGTCGTTGGCGTACTCCTTGCTTCGCTGGGATACGGTCACCCCTTGGTCGTCTACCCAGCCGCGTGTCTCCTGAGGTATGCGGCCGCCATCGTCCAGTATCGATCGCTGTCGTTCCATCTCGTGGTTCAGGGCGCGGTAGACGGAGCGGAAGCTGTTCATGTTCTTGACCTCTACCTTGCTGCCAAGCTCGCTGGCGCCCATAGGGCGGAGGGAGATGTTAGCGTCGCAGCGGAAGTTGCCCTCCTCCATGTTACCGGCGCAGACATCGAGGTAGCGCAGGATCTGGCGCAGCTTCACCAGGTAGGCCCGCGCCTCCTCCGGGGAGCGCATGTCTGGTTCGCTGACGGTCTCCATCAAGGGAACGCCGGAGCGGTTGACGTCAACCAGGCTGTACGTCTCGCCCGTGGGGCTCTTCACGTGAATCAGCTTGGCGGTATCCTCCTCTAGATGGACGCGGGTGATGCCGATCCGTTTGCGCTGACCGTCCAGCTCAATCTCCAGCCAGCCGCCCGTGCAGAGCGGCTGATCGTACTCGGATATCTGGTAGCCCTTCATCAAGTCCGGGTAGGGGTAGTTCTTGCGGTCGAACTTGGCCAGCTCCGGCACCTCACAGTTGAGGGCGAGTCCGGTCATGATGGTCATCTCTACCGCCCGCTTGTTGATGACGGGGAGAACGCCGGGCATACCCAGGCAGATGGGGCAGACGTGGGTGTTGGGCGACGAATCGGCGTAGGAGGCGGAGCAGGGACAGAACATCTTGCTGCGTGTAAGCAGCTGAGCGTGGACCTCAAGGCCAATGATCGTCTCGTACTGGATGGCGGTTGTGGTCATGGGGGTCAGGGTGAGTATATCAGCGGCGCGGGCAAGTGAACAAGGCCACAAGCCGCCAACTCTGACAGGCTGGACAGACCCTGCGAAGCGCCTATCATCGCCGATTACCGTGGCGGGCCGAGCTGGATACCGGCCGTAACCGGCTGACGGCGCTCACTCCTTGACCGCCCGCTGGCTGGAGGGGAGAGCCGCCCGCGCCTCTTGCGGCCAGTCCGTGACGATGCCGTCCAGCCCCAACGCCAGCTTAGCCGCCATCGACTCCGTGTCGCGGCTCATGGAGTAGACTTTCAGCCCGCGCCGGTGGGCTTCGTCCACAAACGTGGCGGTTATGGCCTGCCAGTGGGCGGAGACGCCGCCTGCCCCGAAGCGGAGGGCATCGTCCAGAAAGCGGCGAAGCCTGCCGGCCCACCTCACGCTCCGCAGCAGCGTGGACTCGATCTCAGGGGCCTCCCCGGCCGTGTGACGCACGGCTTTACCGTGCATCGACCACAGCAGGGTGCGGCTCTCCAGGCGCTGCCGTCGCACCTCAGCCAGCGTAGCGGCGGCGGCCGAGGCGTGCTTGATCTCGATGGCTACGGCCAGGCCGGGGGGCAGGGCCGCCAGCGCTTCGGCTAAGGTGGGTACCCGCTCGGAGCCGCCCTTGAGGTGAAGGCGTCGTAGCAGGGAGTAGGGGAGGAGCCGCGCCGGCCAGTACAGTCCGTCGGTGCGCCAGAGGGTCTTGTCGTGCATCAGGATCGGGACGCCGTCGAGCGTACGCTGGACGTCGATCTCGACGCCGTCGGCGCCCAGCTCCGCCGCCCGACGGATCCCCTGCAGGCTGTTTTCGGGGGCGTGCCGAGGGCAGGTGCGATGGGCGATGATGACGGCAGGCATGTCCGTAATATTGTACTGGGCCTAGCCCTCGCTATGGAATTGGCTGAGGGGTTGGCATGGGTCCCGCAGCCGTCTCCGCGAGAGGGGAGGTTGCCTGTTCCGTGTATGTGCGCAATGGGAATACTTGCGCATCGTGGCGGGAAGACCTATCTTGCTGAATATAGGAGCCGGCCGGATGACGCGTGTAAAGGTAGCGCCGCCGGTGGCTGGATTACCCCGTAGCTCGACGGCTAGTGCGGCAGCCCATGGCACTGACAAGCCATGGGCTGAAGCAGAGGTTGTCTGCTGGTGGGCGATTCGACACGTTAGCACGGTAACTCTTCGCGGACGCTCGTTCCAGAAGGGAGCAGTTGGTGTGAAATGCCTGATCTTGGCCGCGGGCGATGGTGGGCGCATGTCGCAGATATGCGATTCCAAGCCGCTTGTCCCCGTCGCCGGGCTGCCGCTCATTGAGAGGAGCATCGCGACCGCGCAGCAGGCGGGCATTACAGAGTTCTACGTGGTCACGGGCTATGAAGCCGAGGGTGTGGAGGCGTTCTTAGCGGATCTGAGCCAGCGCCGGTGTGTAAGAATCACCCC
>CAJXNA010000032.1 GCA_913056415.1 uncultured Chloroflexota bacterium
ATCGCCGTCCGTGTTAGTCTGGGCTGGATTGCTAACGGTGGGGCAGTTGTCCTGATAATCGGGCACGCCGTCCCCATCGCTGTCAATGGCACCGCCCACGGAGATGTCGAAGAAGTAGGGACCGCCACTGCTCCCAGAGTAGGCATAGACCTTGAAAGTGTACGGGCCGTTGCTGGGCGCGGAGATGCCGATGGTCTCCTGCCGCTTGGCCGTCTGAGAGAGGCTTACCTGGACGCCGTCCTTGTCACGCAGCTCCATATCGAAGTCGACGTTGCCGCCGCTGCTCCATGTAGACATGACGAGGGTGATGGCGATGGGCTTGGTGGCGTCCGTGACCGCGATGATGTAGCTGTCGCTGTCGCCGGTTTGGCCGGCGGCCGATAGCTCGTCGCTCACGGTCTGGTGGTTGGGCACATCGATGTTGGTGCCAGTGCCGCCCGCTGCCGTGCGGATCGCCTCGTAGGCGTCCAGCCGCCCGGCCCCGTAGTCGGTGTCCTTGCCAGCCGGACCCCAATCGACGGCGGTGTTCATGAGGGTGGACTTGACCTGGCTCGGCGTGAGGGTGGGGTCTGCGTCCAGCATGAGGGCGGCCACGCCGGCCACGAAGGGGCTGGACATGCTGGTGCCGCTCATCGATGTGTAGCCGTTGGCGCTACCGCGTAAGGCCGCCATTATGTATCTGCCGGGCGCGGCGATGTCCGGCTTTATGCGGCCGTCGTAAGTGGGTCCGCGGCTGGAGAAGTAGGCCAGGTTGAAGCCCGTTTCACCGACGTCAGCCATGGCGGCCACGGTGATGGCGTTCTCGGCTGCCGCCGGGGACGCAACGGTGCAGGCGGCGGGGCCGCTGTTGCCAGCGGATACCACCGCCACGATCCCGGCCGCGACGACGTTATTGACCATCTGGGACAGAGAGTCAGTGCCGTTGGAGCAGCCAGAGGAGCCCAGGCTCATGTTGATGATGCGAATGCCGTACGTGTCCTTATTGTCGATCACCCACTGGAGGCCGGCGATGATGCCGCTGAAGGAACCGCTGCCGCCCTTGTTCAGCACCCGCACGCCCACCAGGGCGGCCCCGGGGGCGACGCCCTCGTAGAGGGCGTTCCCTTCACCCTCGCCCGCGACGATGCTGCTGACGTGGGTGCCGTGGCCGTGGGGGTCGCAGGGGCTGCCGCAGACCGGGTCACCGCTGCCGACCGTGTGGAAGTCGGCCCACGCCACCACCTTCCCTCCGTTCAGGTCCACGTGGGCGGCATCAATGCCCGTATCCAGTACGGCTATGACCATATCGCTCGTGCTGTAGGTCGGCTGGCCGTCGGCGTTCCCGTCCACTCCGAAGTCCGTACGCCCCTTCTGGACGCCGTACCAGTAGGTCGAGGTGTCTAGGAAGACCTCCACCGGGCGGTCGGCCTCGATCTGGGCCACCTGGCCCATACGGGACAGAGCCACGATCTGGCCCTTGGTGAGGCTGGCGGCAAAGCCGTTTATGGCGGAGTACTGGGAACTGACATCAAAGAATCCGACGCGCCTGTGGAGGGCCCCCAGACTGCCCGCATCGACAGGCTCGTTGAGGAGGACGATGGCCGGGAAGGCCTTATCTGCAGCGGCCGGAGAGATGAGAGATTCCAGGTCGTCGAAGATCTTGTCCCCGTCGGTGTCGGCGACTGGGGCGGTTGGGGGCGGGGGCGGCTTGTCTGCGGTGGCAGGGACGGCGGCTAGGAACAGCAGGGCAGCAGCGGCTACCGCAGCCGCCGCGACCCGGGAGAGGGCCACCAGCTTGCCCGTCGAGATCACCAACACTGCTCCTATACATAAGGAGACCCCAGCCGAATCGTTTGTTGCACTTCGGAACCTGTTGCATACTGAACCTGAACCAACGTTTGGACAAGAAGAGGCTGGAGCGGCTGTACTGGCTCGGGCGCCAGCTAGCGATCCCGCAGTTCGTCTGGTTGGCGCTCAGGAGAGATTGCGCCGCATCTCGCGCCCCCAAGGGCACGCCGCTAACACCGTCGAGGGCTTGTCGGCTAGTGATTCGGCGGATCGCCGAGTGCCAGCGCGGCCAGCGCCGGAAGTAGCAACCAGCGCCAGAGCTTCACCCGAAAGAAAAGATGTTTGCGGCTCCCGGCGCGTTGCAAGCCGCCTCCCCGCTCAGGGGCTGCAAGAAAAAGGCTAAGCGGGCCGCGCACAGACGGCAGTCTACCCGCATGGGAAAAGGAAGCGCCCCTGGGGATGGGACCTCCGTAGCGCGCTGGTGTCTAGGCGCGGATTCGCGGGGTGTGCATCGCGCCGTTCGTTATCGGCTCGTCGATGTACAGGTCCCCGTTGCGGATCTTGAGATTGTACCCGCAATCGGGGTTCGTGCAGGCCCAGGCCTTGAAGTAGATCGAGGCACCCTGGCTGCCGAAGTCCGAAAGGGGCACAAGGTCACCCACATCACACTTCTGACACTTGGGAAAATTGAACTCCATAACCCTTAACCCCCTCCCACCTTGACCTTCTGTCGACGGAGTATAGCAGAGCGCTTTCGCCCCGACAAGAGCAAAGCGCAATTGCCGACCGGCTTATCGGATTTTCTTCGCCTTGGCCGGCCTCCGCCGTCTCCCCTTAATGGCAGGACTGGCTGCCGGAATCAGTGAACGTCTTGCCTGCCACAGGGACGAACTCCCAATCGAAGCTCGTTGAGTGCAGCGACATCTTGAGCACGCCGTACGTGTCGCCGTTGCGGACCTCGCTGTTCGCGATTGGGACACCGAACGAGTAGTGGCTCTTGCCGCCGGTGCCCACAACGAACTGGCGAATGCCGCCCGCTGGGTCAGCCGCGCCGTTGGCGTCCTGAGGCGCAAACCGTTCGTAATCGTGGTCGTGGCCGTTGATCACCACCTCCGCGCCGTAGTCGTACAGCGCCTGCCAGATCACCTGCGTCAGAGTGGAGCTACCATGCAGTCCCGAACTGAAGCGTGGGTGGTGCCAGTAGGCGAGCGTGCAGGCCGCCGGGTTCGCGGCCAGGTCAGCGCGCAACCACTGTTCCTGGGGCGAACCGGCGTCGCAGCCGTCCACTTCCGAGCAGTTGCTGTTGACGACGACGATGTGCCAGGAGCCGAGGTTATAGCTGTAGTACCCCTTGCTTGGGTCCCCCGCGGCCGCACCGAAGTAGCCGAAGTAACCGGAGGCGCTCGCGGTGCCGTACTCGTGGTTGCCGGGGGCCGGCTTTGTCCTCGCCTTGTGACGGCCCCAGGTCGGCTCGTAGCAATCGGCGAACTCGGAGTCGGTGCCGGAGTTATAGGCGTTGTCACCGGCGGTAAACACGTTGCCGGGAGCGCCGCCGGAGAAGATAGCGTCCAGAAGCTGCGCCGTAGCCTCGTCGCCGCCGCTGCCGCATAGCGCGATGTCGCCCGCACCCACCAGTATCGGGTCTGGTACCGGCGTCGGCGTCGGTCCAGGCGTCGGCGATGGTTCAGCGGTAGCCGACGTGGAACCGGGAGTCACGTCGCTGGGCGGATGCCCTGGGCCCGTATCGCCTTGGAGGGCTCTATCGATCCCTGGCGGAACAGAGTCGGAGCCGCCGCCGTCTGGGGATTCGGCTCCCCGAACGTCAGGGCCGACCCCGTTGCCCCATAGAAAAGTGAGGGCTATCCCGATGGGGAGCAGCAGTTTCAAGATCACCGCCAATACCTACCCTCACACTGCCTGGCATGCCTCCCGCCAAATAGTCGACGCGCTAGCGGGCAACACCGTTGCAAGCTCCTGCCGATCCGGCCCAGGTCGCTCGCCGAACACCCTCGGAGACGGATATGAGGCCGGTGCCGTTCGGCGGCCCACCTACTGAGCGCGGTGAGAGCCTCTTAGCTTCAGCAGCCAGTAGGACTTCTCTTCGTAGTCGGGCTTGGGCTAACTCCGTAGGTGCCTGCGAACCTCTGCCTGCGACATTGCGGCAAGGCGTAGAATACCACGCAACGTGCCGCGAGCCACTTCATGCTTGGCCAATGGAACCACAGTGGTGATGGTCTTACCACCCAACTGCTTTTCCATAGTCTGGTGACCGCCGGAAGAGTGGGCCTTCTGGAAGCCCGCTCTTCGTCGGGCTCGGACGATCTCAGCGCTGGAGCAGAGCGGCAGCCTGCTCACACTGCGCGGGCAGAAACTTTGTGCACGTAGGGTGAGAGGACTTCGTTCGGCCTGGCCCGCCCACGGACTTCCGCCAGCGCGGGGGGGTCGCCGCTGAGTACCCGAATGCGCTTCTCCCCGAAAATGCGCTCTCTAGTTTCGTTGGCATCTATGGTCTGAAGATAGAGCAGCGTGGCGTCTTTGACGTTCTCCAGCACCTCCTCGATGCTAGCACCACAGCTGGTGGTGCCCAGCTCCAGGCATTCGGACACCCACTGCTTACCTTCAGGGTAGGCCCGCAACGTTAACAGAATGTATCCGCTCGTCATCTCAACCCAATGTTACCACTTGTCGGCACTAGCCGGACGACCGGCCGCCGAGCTTCAGCAGCCAGTACTCCAGACTATCCGCCAGCGCCAGCCAGGACGCCTCGATTATGTCCGTCGAAGAGCCTACCGTGGTCCAGCTCTGCTCCCCGTCCGTGGACTCGATCAGAACCCGCACGTTGGCGCCGGTCCCGGCCGCCGAGTCGATGATGCGCACCTTGTAGTCGACCAGCTTGATGACGCCGATGCTGGGAAAGTGCTGGATGAGCGCCTTGCGCACGGCGGCGTCCAGGGCGTTCACGGGGCCGTTCCCCTCCGCGGCGGTGTGGTAAACCTGGTCGTCCACCCGTACCTTCGCCATCGCCTCCGAAATCATCTCGCGGCCCGTATCCCCCGGCTTGTGGTGACGCCGTTCCACCACCATGAAGTCCACCAGCTCGAACGGCTCCGCGTAGCCCGGACGGCTGCGCCGCACCAGCAGCTCGAACGACGCCTCCGCCCCCTCGTACTGGTAGCCGCGGCTCTCCATCAGCTTCACCTGCTCCAGCAGGCGGCGCGCCTCATCGCCCTCCAGCGGAATGTCGATCCCCTGCTCCCGCATCTTCTCAAGGATGTTCCGCCGGCCCGCCAGCTCCGAGACCAGGATGCGGGTGTCGTTCCCCACAACGGTGGGGTCGACGTGCTGGTACGACCAGTCCTCCTTCAGCACCGCCGCCACGTGCAGCCCCGCCTTGTGCGCGAACGCGGCCGAGCCCACGTACGGCTGTCGCGGGCTGGGCGGCAGGTTGGCGATCTCGCTGATGTAGCGGGAGACCTCAGTGAGGTGGGCGAGTTGCTCGTCGGAGATAGCGTCCAGCCCCATCTTCAGCTTCAGGTCGGCGATAATGCTGAACATGTTCGCGTTCCCGCACATGTCCCCGTACCCGTTCGCCGCCGCCTGGACGTGCGTGGCCCCCGCCTCGATGCCGGCCAGGCTGTTGGCGACGGCCACATCAGCGCCGTTGTGAGCGTGAATCCCTACAGCGCAGTCCACCTCCTCCACCACGAGACGCACCACCTCCGCGACCGTGGAAGTGATACTGCCGCCGTTGGTGTCGCACAGCACTACGCAGTCAGCGCCCGCTCCGGCCGCCGTCTTCAGGCATTGCAGAGCATACTTACGGTCGGAGCCGAAGCCGTCGAAGAAGTGCTCAGCGTCGAAAAACACCTGCAGCCCCTGCGACTTCAGGTAGCGCACAGAGTCGGCGATCATCGCCAGGTTCTCCTCGGTAGTCGTCTCCAGGATGCGCGTCACCTGCCGGTCGTGCGCCTTGCCGACGATAGTGACGACGGAGGTGCCGGCGTCCACCAGCGCCCGCAGGTTGAGGTCCGTCTCCGCGTTGGAGCCGGCGCGACGCGTGGAGCCGAACGCCGCCAGCTTGGCGTTCCTGAGGGTGAGCGACCGCGCCTGGGCGAAGAACTCGGCGTCCTTCGGGTTGGAGCCGGGCCAGCCGCCCTCGATGTAGTGCACGCCCAGCTCGTCCAGCTTGCGGGCGATCTTCAGCTTGTCCGCCACAGACAGGGATATCCCCTCCATCTGGGTGCCGTCGCGGAGAGTGGTATCGTACAGCTCGATGGGAACAGCCATTGCGAAGCTAGTTTAGCCGAATACGGATGGCGGCGAAAGGCTAGGCCGGTCGGCGGGTTTGGTGGCCTTGATGGAAAACAGAAGCGGGACAAGAGCCAGCTACTCTCGCAACTGCACGAACACGCCGCCCGCCGGTCCATGGCCCACGACACGCGTGACGTGCCCTTTTCCCGACACGTCTTCTAGCAGCACGACGCTGCCCGGCCCGATGCGACGCCTCTCGCCGTCGCCAGCTTCGATCTCTAGCTCACCGGCGATCTGCACCCAGAACTGCCGGCGCGGCGCCGGATGCCAGCCGCCGTCCCAGTTCTGCGGCACGCTGGCGAAAAGACATTGCGCGACGGCAAACGGCGCGGAGACGTTCAGCGGCGCCGCTGGTGGCGCAATGTCGGCCTCAGATAGCTCGAATTCCAGATCCTCGAAATGCGAGATGCCCTGGTCGTCGGCGTAGAGTCGTGTGTACTTCACTTTGCCCTGGGCCTACTGGATGCGCGGATCCATCAGTCGCCCTCCCGCGCTCGCACCGCGAACAGCCGCTGCGGCTCCATAGCAGGATAATTCTACGCCATCGGTCAACGATTCGCCCTAGTCGGCCTTGGACCGATAGAATCGATCGATCTCATCCAGCGCCCGCTCGATGTCGTCGGGCTCGTTATACAGGTGCGGAGAGAATCGGAGGACATCTCGTCGGGCGGAAACAACCACCTGCCGTGAACTGAGATGGCGGGCGATCTCCTTCGGATCGGCGCCGGGGAACCGCGCCGCCACGATGGAGGTGCGCTCCTTCTCGTCCTGAGGTGAGACGACTTCGGCGTTCCGTTCCCGCAGACCCTCGATTAGCTGGTCGGCCAGGCGTCTGTTCCGGTCGAATATCCGGTCGATACCGATCCCCAGCAGGTACTCGATAGACGCCGTCAGGCCTAACGCGCAGCCGTAGGCCATGGTGCTGAACTCGAACCGCCTCGCCGTCTCCGCGTACTCGATCCGGTCCGCCTTCAGCTCCCACATCTCCCTGTGGCTGCGAAAGCCGACTAGCCCAGGGTCAAGCTTGCCCTGCAAATGGGGCGCGAGGTACAACACCGCCACGCCGAACGGCCCGCACAGCCACTTGTAGGAGGCGGCTACCAGGGCATCCACTCCCGAGGCAGCGACATCGATGGGGACGGCGCCGGCTGACTGCGAAGCGTCAACGACGAGCAGCGCGCCATGCTTGTGAGCGGCCTCCGCCAGATCGGCTACGTTATACATCTGTCCCGTGCTGTACTCAACATCAGAGATGCAGACCGCGGCCGTGTTGCCGTCGATAAGTCGAATCAAGCCATCGGGGCTGACGTAACCGTTCCTCGCCCCGGCTAACCTGACCTCGCAGCCTGTGCTACGAGCCACGCGCGCCCAGGGGTAGATCGTGCTCGGAAACGTGACGTCCGTTCCCACCACGTTGGCCTCGGGACCGGGAGCGACAGCCCAGGCGAGCGAAGCCAGTAGCTCCGTTGCGCTGGAGCCCACCGCGATGTCCTCAGGGCGAGCGTTGAACAGCTGCGCCGCCGCTACGTGAAGACCCTCGAAGACCGATTCCTCAGCGGCCTCATCGAACGTCAGAGTACCGTTCTCAGTCAGCTCTTTGAACCAGTCGGTCGTTGACGCTTCTGCGCCCCTGTACATCAGGCAGACGGAAGCGGTATTGAGATACGCGCTCTTGCGACTCGCCGGGAAATCGCTGGCATCAACGATCGGTTCCAATTCGCCCCCTTCTAGGTCGCGCAACCCGTCCTCGCCCGCGCCTTCACATCTTACATCGCCAAGATGGAAGAGCGAGGCGCAACCTCAAGCACGACCCCACCGTCCCGCGCCTGCAACACCACTGCTATAATGTCGTCATCCCACACGAAGATGGACGATAAAGCCGTAACCGCAGTCCTCCTCCTCTCCTGCCCCGACCAGAAGGGGCTGGTCGCCTCCGTCTCCGACTTCCTCTACCGTAACGACGGCAACATCATCCACGCCGACCAGCACACGGACGCCGAACAGGAGCTCTTCCTCCAGCGCGTGGAGTGGGAGCTCGCCGGATTCCGCGTCCCCCGCGAGGGTATCGCCGAGGCGTTCCGCCCCATCGCCGAGCGGTTCGGCATGACCTGGAGCCTCCACTTCTCCGATTACGTGCCGCGCATCGCCGTCTTCGTCTCCCAACAGGCCCACTGCATGTACGACCTGCTCGCCCGCCAGCGCATGGGCGAGTTCCGCGCGGAGATGCCGCTGGTGATCAGCAACCACCCCGACCTGCGCTCGGTCGCCGCCGGCTTCGGTGCCCATTATCACCACTTCCCGATCACCGCTGACACGAAGGCCGCCCAGGAGCAGGCGATCATCGAGACGCTGGAGGTGCAGCGCATCGACCTCATCGTCCTCGCCCGCTACATGCAGATCATCAGCGGCGAGTTCGTCGCCCGCTATCCCAACCGGATCATCAACATTCACCACTCGTTTCTGCCCGCCTTCGCCGGCGCGCGCCCCTACCACCAGGCCTACGAGCGCGGCGTCAAGGTGATCGGCGCCACCGCCCACTACGTCACCGTGGAGCTGGACCAGGGCCCGATCATAGATCAGGACGTCGTGCGGGCCAGCCATCGCGACTCCGTCGCCGACCTGGTGCGCAAGGGGAGGGACCTGGAGAAGGTGGTGCTGGCGCGCGCGGTGGACCTCCACCTGCGCAACCGCATCGTCGTCTACGGCAACAAGACCGTCGTGTTCGACTAGGGAAGCTAGGAGGGCTCCCCGCCCCCCTCCTGACGCTCCGCCTCGCTCTCCTCCTGGCGCTCCACCGAGCTCTCCACCGAGCCCCCCTCCCGGCGCTCCTCCAGGCTCTCCACCGGGCTCTCCTCCTGGCGCTCCACCGAGCTCTCCTCCTGGCTCTGACCCAGGCTCCCCCTCGGGCTCCCCTCAAGCTTCTCCTTGATGTTGGCCAGGCCTTCCTGCATCGCCTTGCGGGTGGATGACCTTGCAGCCAAGCCGATGATCGACCCCGCCAGCCCGCTCGGCGGCTCGAACCGCTCGATGAGCAGCGTGCCGCCCTCCCGCGGTTGCATCTCGAACGACCAGCCGAACTTCATCCCCATCGCACCCGTCGTTCGCCAGCCGAACCGCTCGTTCGGCTGGTGCTCCGTCACCTCCACCGTGTCGTTGGCGGTAATCCCGAAGTTCTTGCCCTTCGACCGGTAGCTGGCGCCAACGCCGACCGGCCCCTCGGAGGTCTTCTTGATCTCCATACAGTGGCTCCACTCCGGGTGCTTCTCCAGGTCCGCCAGGTAGGCGAACACCTCTTCCGGTGGCGCGCTGATCTGCGTCTGAAACTCCATCATCGCCATGTTTAGACCTCCTTCTAGGGCAATAACCGCTCGAACCGTCCGGTTGCCTGCGTCGGCGTCATTCAACTACCACGTCTACACGCTGGGCCATGTTGTTACCCATGCCCTGGTAGTTCCACATCTGATCTACGGACTGCACGTTGCCCTCGCTGTCCGTGGCGCGCACGCATAGCGTATACCTGCCCGGCGTCGCCTGCCAGCCGAAGGACCACCCCCGCCAGGCGTATGGCGACACCTCCTCCCCCGGCTCCGCCTCCGCCCACGTCGAGCCGCCATCCACGCTTACCTCCACCCGCGAGACGGCCAACCGCCCGGCCCAGGCCCTGCCCGTTAGCGTGACCGGCCCAGATTCCACCAGGCGGCTGCGTGTGGCGAAATCCGGTACCCCAGGCGGTATCATCAGCGCCCGCACCCTGATCAGCGTTACCGGCTCGCCGGGATCGTCCGCCTCTTGCGAGTAGCGATAAGTCTGCGACATCTGGTACCCCTGGAACGGCTCCGCCACAGCCTCTACGCCGGCCAGCCATTTTACGCTCGCCATCCCGTACCAGCCGGGCACGATGAGGCGTAGCGGATAGCCGTGCTGCGGCTGAAGCGGCTCGCCGTTCATCTCGTAGGCCAGCAGCACCTCATCGCGCCTGGCCTCGGCTGTGCTCAGGCTGCGCTCGTAGGAATGGAGCTCGCCTCCCTGCACTCCCCGATCGAGGCCGCTGAAGACGATCTCGATCGCCTCGTCGCTGACGCCGGCCTCCTCCAGCAGCCCTCGCAGCGGCGTGCCCCTCCACTCCGCGGTCCCAATCGCCTCCAGCAGCCACGGCTGGCTGATCGGCCGTGGCGTCAGGAGCGCCCGGCCGTTGCCTGCGCACTCCATCGTCACGGTAATAGTAACTGCCGGTCGCGCCTTGATCTCGTCCAGCGTAAGGCTCATCGGCTTGGAGACCAGCCCTCCCACCTTCAGCCGCCAGCCCTTGGCGTCCACCTCCGGGATGTCGAAGTGGACGAGGAGGTAGTGCATGCCCGTGGGCGTGATCGGGTAGCGCAACCCCTCCAGCGGCATGCCCCTGTTACGCAGGGCCAGCTGGACCTCCTCCTTGTAGAAGCTATCTCCCGGCTCTAGCTCCTTACCATCGGCAACCGCCGGAAATCGGTCGCTCACGTCACGTTCGCTCATGACTTCTTCCCTCGATGACGCTTCACGATTGCGCGGTTCCGGAGTCACCTGCATCTTGCTCCGATTCGACACGCTGGTTCTCGCGGAGCTCAGCCAGCTTCTGGAAGCTCGCGTTCACTCCACTGCGCTCACCTATCCACTCGCCCAGGCCCGGCGACATAGCGGCGACCGCCAGTAGCAACCGGATGAGGCCGGGGTTAACGATCACCTCCGGCAACTCCTTCTTGATCGCCCGTATGACGCCACTGGCCACCGCCTCCGGCTTCGACACACCCAGCCTGCGTGGTGCTTCCAGGCCGAACTCCTCTTTCGTCTTCGCGTACATCCCCTCCTGTACTACGAAACCTGGACAGACTACTGACGCGCTGACCCCATGGCGGCGGTACGTGCCCCGCAGCGACTGGGTGAACCCGATGAGCCCGGCCTTCGTCGCGCCGTACGACTCATTGCAGGCCGGGCCGGCCTTGCCGGCAAGCGAGGACATGTTGACGATATGCCCTTGCCCTCGCTCCAGCATGCCCGGAAGGACCAGCCACGTAAGGTGCATGGGCGCGACTAGGTTAACGCGCACAATCTCCTCGATCTCCTCAGGCTGGAGCTTGTGATACGTCATTATGAGTTCGATCCCGGCGTTGTTGACGAGAACGTCGATAGCGCCGAACTCGGACCGTGATCTCTCGACCAGCGATTCCAGCGCTGACCTGTCCCCAACGTCCGTGGGAACGGCGATGGCTCTCACGCCGAGCCGCTCAACTGACTTACGCACCTCCTCCAGCGCGCTGGCAGAGCGCGCGGCTAGGACGAGGTTCATGCCCTGTTTCGCCAGCGCCCGGGCCACGTAGACGCCGATCCCCTTCGAGGCGCCCGTGAGGATTGCCGTGCGGCCCTTGAGATCCTTCATCGTTAGCTCCTTTCCAAACGCCGGTCAGTCAGTGGCGCTACCCCTCCTCCCGCCAGCGCACCTCGTACAGCCGCACCGGCTCCTCGACAGGCAGCCTAGCTCAGCTCGACAATCACGCACGTATTCGTTCGCTCTACGCCCTGCAGACGCTGAACGCCCTCGGAGACGGCCCAGCCCAGCCTGTTCAAGTCTTCTGACTCCAGCAGGGCGATAACGTCGAAGGGGCCAGTCGTCGTGTCTGCCGATAAGACTTTGGCATCAGCAACGGCCAGCCTCTGGAGTCCCTGGTGGACACGCCTCGCCGTCCCTGCCACGCACTCAATCAGGATGTACGCTCGAACCGGCATATCCAAAGCCCCCTTCGTCGTCCGCCGTTGTGCGCGGCTCCATCAGTCCTCTCCCTGCCACCTCACCTCATACAGCCGCACGGGGTCCTCGAAGCCGCGGAGGACCGTATCGCCGCGGTTGGCGAACAGGAACTCCTTGCCCGCCACCAGCTCTCTGACGACGTTCGATGCCAGGACCTCGCCGCCCTGGGCCTGGGCTGCAATGCGAGCCGCCAGGATCACTGCCGTTCCGAACAGATCCTCGTCCTCAGCTATAGGCTCTCCGGCGTTGAGGCCGACACGCACCCGTATCGGCTCCTGCGCCGACTCGTTGTGCGCCGCGAACGCCCGCTGCATGGCGATGGCGCACTCCAGCGACCGCGTCGCCGAGGAGAAAGAGGCCATGAACCCGTCACCCATCGT
>CAJXNA010000033.1 GCA_913056415.1 uncultured Chloroflexota bacterium
TGATCCCGGGCCACAACGTCCGGGTAGGAGTCCAGGCCGACTCCGGTGTTCACGGAGGTGAATCCGCCGAGGTCAACCCAGATCTGCTGGGCCTCGGCGCTGGCGAGGTGACTCATGAAGGAGCAGGTGGCATCATCGCTGTTGAAGGCGTAGACGACGGTGGCGCCGCCGGTCACCGCACCACCGGGGAAGGGGAAGAAGTCGAAGTCTTCGCCGGGGACGGCGTCAGGAAACTGGTCGGCTATCATCCCGGAAGCGAAGCCTCCCAGGTAGTTCATGGCCGCCGTGGGCGGGCTCTCGAAGGGCGGGAAGGTGGCATCGCTGAAGACGGTGGCGTTGATCACGTCGGCGCCGCCCTGGACCACGTAGCCGTCGGTGAGAGACACCTGGCCGAACTTCTCCCAGGCGTCCTTCATCGCGGGGTCTGTGAAGGGGACGGAGCCGTCGATGACCCCATCGTAGACGTCGCCGCCGGCCTCGTTGAGGAGGATCTGCTGGATCCAGTCAGTGCCGGGGAAGCCGGTGCCGCCGTTGGCGAACTCCCCGTGTGACCAGGGAGCGACCACGCCGCCGGCCAGGATCTCGTCGGAGAAGTTAAGCAGGTCCTGGAAGCTAGAGTCGGCCGTAAGCGGCTCGTAGCCGTTGTCCGCGAAGAAGCCGGGGTTGTAGAAGATCGTCCCCTTGGTGTCGGCCTTCATGAAGAAGCCGTAGAGGGTGCCGTCCACGGTACCCAGGTCGATGAAGCCCTGGGGGTAGTTGGCCCTTACGGTCTCCTCCAGGCCCGGGCAGTCAGAGAGGGGGCTGAGCTCACCATCGCGGGCGAACTGCTGAAAAAGCCCTATTTCGGCTGGAGTAGCTACATCTGGCGGGTCACCACCCTCAACCCGAGTAGTCAGGATGGAGGTGATCTCACGGGTGCCGGTGAAGTTCATGCTGGCGCCGGTGTCAGCCAGCCAGGGAGCGACCAGCGCCTCGAAGCTTACCAGCTCTTCGTCCCCCCAGATGCCCAGCACGTCCACGCTGGCACCGGATATATCCACCCCCGCCGGGGTCTCGCCGTCCGCCGGCGTCACGCCGTCCCCTCCATCATCGTCGTCGTCATCACAGGCGGCGAATGCCAGCGCCGCTATGGCGATAAGGGCGAGAAGGATCCAGAGAAGACGAGAGGTCCTACCATGAAGCATAGCGAGCCCCTTTCTGCGAATGTGACTCTGCCTATACGATGTAACGCAGTGGCCATTCTCGCAGACGGCTAGCTCCCCGTCAATGCTCCCTCTATATCTATCTATCGGCGGAGCGATAGCTAGGAGACCATTGCCAAGCCCGAAAAGCGTTCCCCGACGGACGCTTCTGATACTACACTAGGGAGGTGGACTCCTTCGAGCGGCTCAGCGGTGAGATCGTCCAGTGCCGGAAGTGCCCCCGGCTGGTGGGCTGGCGGGAGCAGGTGGCCTCCGAGAAGCGAGCGGCCTTCAGGGACTGGGAGTACTGGGGCCGGCCGCTGCCGGGCTTCGGCGATCCCCGTGCCGAGTTGGTGGTGGTAGGGCTGGCCCCGGCGGCCCACGGCGGCAACCGCACGGGGCGGGTGTTCACGGGCGACCGCGCGGGCGATTGGCTGTATCGGGCGCTCTACCGCGCCGGCTACGCCAACCAGCCGAACAGCGACCAGCGCGACGACGGCCTCCGCCTGAAGGGCGCCTACGTGACCGCGGCGGTGCGCTGCGCTCCGCCCGGCAATAAGCCCACTACGGAGGAGCGCGACGCCTGCCTGCCCTACCTGGAGCGGGAGCTGGCGCTGCTCAGGGACGCACGTGTGATCGTACCGCTGGGGGGATTCGCCTACCAGGCGGTGTCGCGCCTGACCGGCCTGCGGCCCCGGCCCCGTTTCGGCCACGGCGTGGAGGCCCGCCTGTCCGACGGGCGCATCGTGCTCTGCTCTTACCATCCCAGCCAGCAGAATACGTTCACGGGCAGGCTCACGGAGGAGATGTTGGACGCCGTCTTCCGCCGCGCCCGAGGGCTCGCCCGGCTCTGAGCGCCGACGAGCCCCCGGATACGCTCAACGGCTAACTGTCAATAGCCGCAGATGGGCTGGTGCCCCCGGCAGGACTCGAACCTGCAACCTACTGCTTAGAAGGCAGTTGCTCTGTCCGGTTGAGCTACGGGGGCAGCCAATGAGATTCTGAGCCGCCGTGCGCGGGCAGGTCAAGCTAGGCCAGCACGGACGCGGTGCGCACTTTGTGGAGCCGCGGAAAGCGTCTACCCATCGGCTCTACGGAGACGATGCGTACGCCGTCCAGCTCCGGCGAGGTGGTGACGTGCTTCTGCACCAGGCGGCCCAAGGGCTGTGCTGCGATTACGGCGAGCATCGCCGCCATGATGGCGCCGGGGATCCCCTGGAGCCTGGTCCGGCTACCCATTGCGAACAGGGAGGCGAGGCCGGCCAGGACACCGGCGACGGCCAGATTGGTGCCGCAAAGTGGAGACACGGCCAGGTGAGACTCTCCGCGCTGAAGACGCGCCAGCCCCTCCTGGGCGAACTCCCTAAGCCTCTCGGTGGGGATATCGCCGTAGATGTAGAAGCCGTCGGGCGCCGCGCGGCCTACTACCCGTACGTGGGGTCCGTGCCGGCTGAGGAGGATGCTGATGGTGGCATGCTCCAGAGCATGGTTTCGACGTATTGCATTGATTACTCGTTTTAGCATTTATTCCTCCGGTAGCGAGTATACCACAAGCTTGCCCTGGCTTCGGCTGACAGCGGGCGCGGCATCACTCCTGGATCACCCATCCAATCGGCTCGAACTCAGCTCCCTCGGGAGCGGCCGGGCGCTGCCCCGCCGGGGAGACGAAGACCAGGCGCGGTAGGCCAGGGTTGCCGATAGAGTCGCCCGAGGAGGATCTGACCGCCAGGAACTTTCCGTCCGGGGACCAGCTCAGGGGCTGGTCGAAGCCCTGCTCCGGCGGCGGCAGGAACGTCGCCTCGCTTCCGTCCAGAGGCACGATCGCCACGCGGCCCGGGTCGGCGCCGCTGGGGAGCTGTCCGAAGCTGACCTTGTCTCCATCGGGATGCCAGATGGGGCTGAGCTGATCGCCGGCCGCCAGGCCCTCGACAATGTCCAAGGGCGAGACCTGCTTTGCCTTGATGTCCGCGATGTGGACCTGGAAGATGAACCTGCCCTCCACAAGGCCCTGCACCAGGAAGGCGACCCGGGAGGCGTCCGGAGAGAGGGCGAGGTCACGGGCTATCTGGTCGCTGAGGAAGAGGAAGACATCTCCTGAGAAGGCCGGCGGCGTTGGAGGAGGAGACGGCGTTGGCGCCGGTGTGCCGGCGCTGGCCGTGGCCGTCGCTTCAACGATGGCGGTGGCGGTAGCCACAGCCTCGCCGGTGGCGGGGGCGTACCGGCCCAGATAGCTGCCGAGCTCCGTTCCGCCCTGGAGCTGGGTGAAGTACAACGTCGCTTCGTCGGGGTCGAAGCCCAGCGGCGTGTAAGTCTGAACATCGCTCTCGTGTTGCCTGAGCACAGTGCGTATGGGCGGCGGTTTCTCCTCATCGCTCTCCTCCTCATCTTCGGGCTCCCTCAGGTCAACCAGTATGACCGTGACGTACTCCCCCAGGTTGCGTCGCAGAAACAGCAGCCCGCCGTCCGGAGACCAGCGGGGGACGGTTCGCAGGTCTACTCCCTCCGCCACCACGGCTGTCTCGCCGGACTCCAGATCCAGGATGCGCGCCTCGGCGTCCGTCCCGGGACGGAGGCCGTCGTCAGGCATCGCGTTGTAGGCTATCTTTTTGCCATCCGGGGAGAGCGCGGGCTTGATGCCCCAACCGGCTCCATGAGGGACAACCGCAAGCTGCACACGGTCTGAGGTATCGGCCGGATCGATGCTCCAGATGAGATCCTCCTCCACCCCGAATTCGCTGTAGAGGAAGCGGTAAGAGGAGGGCTCCAGGGGAGGCAACGGCGTAGAGGTGGGCGCATCCGGGGAAGGGGAGAGGCCAACGGCAGGCGCTGGGGATGGCGTTGGCGTACCGGCGGGGCCCCCTCCGCCGCAGGCGGCGAAGACGCCCACGATGAGCGTCACCGCCCCGACGAGGATCGGAGCCGCTACCCGAAGATTCCGCCCTTCAAGCTGCAGCCGCATACAATTTAGAACGCCCAAACCAACAGCGGGGCTAATTCTCGTCAGGGCTCATCTTCACCTGGGAGGGCGGTGGTCCCTTCTCGAAGCACCTCCCGGATGCGCCGGTAGAGGTAGAAAGCGATGAGCAGGACGACGGCAACAGCGATAGGTATCGCCACCGGCCGAAGCCAGTCGCCGATGCGCTCCCAGTTATCGCCCAGGGCGAAGCCACCCCAGACCAGCCCAAGAGACCAGGGGTAGGAGCCAGCGAAGGTGAGCGCGGTAAACCGTAGAATGTTCATGCGGGCCACCCCGGCGGGCACGCTGATAAAGGTGCGGATTACCGGCAGCAGACGGCTGATGAACACCGTCGGCTCGCCCCAGCGGCGAAACCAGCGATCAGCCCAGTCCAGCTCCCGCCGGGTGACTAAGACGAAACGGCCGTATCGCTCGAGCATGGGCCGGCCGCCCCAGGCGCCGACGTAGTAGGCGACGATGGAGCCGATAGTGTTGCCGAGCGCACCGTAGAAGGCGGCAAGGAACAGCCATTCAAAGCCCAAGCCGCGCTCCTTGATCAGCAGCCAGCCGGCCAGGGGCATGATGATCTCGCTGGGGAAGGGGATGGCCGCGCTTTCGACGGCCATGAGAAAGATTACACCGGGCCAGCCGATGAGGTCGTAGATGTATTCGGCCGCGTCCAGCAGCCTGTCTTCTATCCCGAACAGCTCTGGCCTGTCCTTTCAGAACCCCGCGACGCCCAGTGTATCCAGTATAGCCGCTTGCAGAGCGCGGGCGAAACAACGGTTGACAGCGACGGCGCCGCAGCCAATGATGCGGGCAAGGTGGATATCGGTAAGCTGCCCAACGAACTGCTGGCCCGGCTCCTGGCGCGGATCCAGCACCGGGACACCAGGGTCCTCCTAGGGCCGGGGGTCGGCCGCGACGCCGCTGTGATCGACGCCGGTGGGGAGCGGCTGCTGGTTGCCAAGAGCGACCCTGTGACCTTCGCCAGCGATCACATCGGCTGGTACGCGGTGCACGTGAACGCTAACGACGTGGCCTGCATGGGCGCGCGACCGGCATGGTTCCTGGCCACGGTGCTGCTGCCGGAAGGCGCGTCTGAGGAGCAGGCCTCGCAGCTGTTCGAACAGCTGCTGGAGGCGTGTGAGAGCCTGGAGATCGAGCTGGTGGGAGGCCACACGGAGATCACTCACGGACTGGGCCGCCCCATCGTTGTGGGGGCGATGCTGGGGGAGGTGGAGAGGGAGGCGCTGGTGCAACCCGCAGGCGTCAGGGAGGGGGACGCGCTCATTCTCACCAAAGGGATCGCCATCGAGGGAACGGCGGTGCTGGCGCGCGAGGCGGGCGAACGTCTGGAGCAGTTGGGGGTGCCGCAGGCGACGATCGAGACGGCGCGGCGCTACATCTTCGAGCCTGGGATCAGCGTGGTGCCGGAGGCGCTGGCGGCCTGCGCCGCCGTTCGCGCTGCCGGCGGCGCCGTGCACGCCATGCACGACCCAACAGAAGGCGGCCTGGCCACCGCTCTCTACGAGCTGGCGGAGGCGTCAGGACTGGGGATGTCAGTACGGGAGGAGGCGATCACGGTTCTGCCGGAGACGCAGGCGATCTGCTCCGCAGCCTCGCTGGAGCCGCTGGGGCTGCTGGCCTCGGGAGCGCTGCTCATCGCCGTGGCGGAGGAGGACTGCGGGACGGCGCTGGCGGCGCTGGCGGAGGCTGGAATCGGGGCGAGCCGGATCGGTGCTATGGTCAAGCGGGAGGCGGGGGTTATAATGGACGGGCGCGCCCGAACCATGAAGGTGCCCCGTTTCGCCAGGGATGAGGTAGCTCGCTTCCTGGCAGGCTAGCGAGCGCGGCTGCCCCGAAGACGAATCGGGGCCGTTAGCAAGAGAGCGATGTAGGGAGGCTGGGAGAAAGTGGCAACTAAGAAGCCGACGACGATTGGACAGCTTCGCGAGTCCGGCTACAAGGTCCTGACCGTCAAGCAGGAGATGCGCAAGAACCTCATCGAACGGATTCGTAAAGGCCAGTCAGACCACCTGCCGGGCATCGTCGGCTTCGAGGAGACGGTCATCCCCCACCTGGAGAACGCCCTCCTGTCCGGACAGGACATCATCTTCCTGGGCGAGCGCGGGCAGGCGAAGTCGCGCGTGATCCGCGCCCTGGCAGGGCTGCTGGACGAAGAGATACCGACCATAGCGGGCTGTGAGATCAACGATAACCCGTTCGACCCGATATGCAGACGCTGTAGAGATCTCGTGGAGGAAGAGGGGAACGACACGGAGCTGGCCTGGCTGGACCGTGACCGCCGCTACGGGGAGAAGCTGGCCACCCCGGACATCACCATCGCCGACCTGATCGGCGAGGTCGACCCGATCAAGGTGGCCGAGGGCCGCTACCTCTCGGACGAGCTGACGATACATTACGGCCTGATCCCCAGGCACAACCGGGGCATCTTCTGCATTAACGAACTCCCGGACATGGCTGAGCGCATCCAGGTGGGGCTGCTCAACATCATGGAGGAGCGCGACGTGCAGATCCGCGGCTACCGCATACGCCTGCCGCTGGACGTCTTCGTCGTCGCCTCCGCCAATCCGGAGGACTACACCAACCGCGGCCGCATCATCACGCCGCTCAAGGATCGCTACGGCGCCCAGATCCGCACCCACTACCCGAAGAACGTGGAGGCGGAGATCGCGATCATGGAGCAGGAGCGCTCCCGCTTCGAGGAGGACGACGATCACCCCGTCAACGTCCCGGCCTACATGAAAGAGATCGTGGCGGAGGTGACGCGCCTGGCCCGCCGCAGCCCGGACATCAACCAGCGCTCCGGGGTCTCCGTCCGCGCCTCCATCGCGGACTACGAGGCGCTGCTGGCCAACGCCTTTCGCCGCGCGATCCGCCTGAAAGAGAAGGAGATAGTACCCCGCATAAGCGATCTGCCCTACCTGGTGCCCGCCATCAGCGGCAAGCTGGAGTTCGAGACGGTGGAGGAGGGGCGCGAGGAGCAGATAATAGACCGTCTGATCCAAGGGGCCGTGCTGGCCGTGTTCAACCGCTACTTCAGCCTGGCCGAGCTGGAGACGGTAGTGGCCAAGTTCAAGGCCGGCCACGCGGTGGAGGTGGGCGATCAGACGCCCTCGGCGGATTACGTCAAGCTGATGAAGCAGGTGGAGGGGTTGGACGCGGCGGCGGAGAAGCTGGGCGCGGGCCGGAGCAGGCCGGCCATCGCTTCAGCGGTAGAGTTTGCGCTGGAGGGGTTGCACCTGAACAAGCGGCTGAACAAGGACAAGATCGCCGGCCGCTTCCAGTACAGGGGGTAAGAAGGAACCGGCAGCGGCGGGACTGAAGTCCACGCCGTACGGGAGACGCTATGGGTTTTAGCTTTCGCTACTCTGAGTGGGACGGCAGCCAGGAGATCGGGCCCCTGGACCCGGACGATATCCTGGCCGGGCTGACCGATGACCTGATGAACTTCGGCGACCTCCAGCACGCCCTGCGCAACCTGCTGCAGCGCGGGATGCGCAACCCGATGGGCCAGCGGATGCAGGGGCTGCGGGATATCCTCCAGCAGCTGCGCCAGCAGCGACGCCAGATGCTGGACCGCTATAACCTCGACTCCGTGTTCGAGGACATCAAGAAGCGGCTGGACGAGGTCATAGACCTGGAGAAGGGGACGCTGGACAGCCGCCTGCAGAAGGCGGAGCGTCAGCTTCAGGGCGGCGACAGCCCGCTGCAGGCGTTCGAGGAGGCGGTGAAGCCCTCGCAGCAGGAGCCCACGGCCGAGGAGCAGGAGCGCCTGTCGCAGATGCTGAAGGACATCGTCGAGAAGAAGAAGAACACGATCGACAACCTGCCGGAGGATGTCGGCGGCCAGGTTAAGGAGCTGCAGAACTACGAGTTCATGGACCCGGAGGCGGGGACCAAGTTCCAAGAGCTGATGGAGATGCTGAAGAAGGCGATGATGGACACCTTCTTCAAAGACATCTACAGCCAGATCGCTAATATGAGCCCTGAAGAGATGGCGCGCATGAAGGAGATGATCCGGGAGCTGAACGAGATGCTCTCGGAGAAGATGGCCGGGGGACAGCCGGACTTCCAGGGGTTCATGGACAAGTACGGCGACCTGTTCGGGGACAACCCGCCCCAGAGCCTGGAACAGCTCATCGAGGAGATGCAGCAGCAGGCGTCCGTCATGCAGACGCTGCTGGACAGCTTGCCCCCGGAGATGCGCCAGCAGCTTCAAGACCTGCTGATGGACAAGGTGGGCGACCTGGACCTGCAGCGACAGCTCCAGGAGCTTTCGATCAACCTGGACATCCTGTACCCTTCACGCGAACTCCAGAACCAGTATCCGTTCCGCGGCGACGAGGAGCTGGACCTGCTCCAGGCGATGAGCCTGATGGACAACCTGCAGGATCTGGATGACCTGGAGAAGGAGCTGGAGCGCACCCAGTACGGGGGTGACCTGGAAGACATCGATGAGGAGAAGCTGCGGGAGCTGCTGGGGGAAGAGGCGGCTGAGACCCTAAAGCAGCTAAAGGAGTTCCTGGAGATACTTGAGGAGGCGGGCTACATCCGCCGCAAAGGGAAGGCCTGGGAGCTGACGCCCAAGGGTGTGCGCAAGATCGGGGAGAAAGCGCTGGGAGAGATATACAGCCAGCTGAAGAAGTCCGGCTTCGGCAAACACGCGCTGCCAGAGCGCGGAACCGGCGGCGAGCGGGCGGACGAGACGAAACGGTACGAGTTCGGGGACCCGTTCCACCTCAACCTGGGCGAGACGATCATGAACGCGGTCTTGCGCGAGGGGCCTCAGGTTCCGGTGCGTCTGGACAAGGACGACTTCGAGGTGTTCCGCTCCGAGACGATCACCAGCACGACGACGGTGATGATGCTGGACCTCTCATGGTCCATGGCGCTGCGGGGCAGCTTCCAGGCCGCCAAGAGGGTGGCGCTGGCGCTGCAGAACCTGATCCGCACCCAGTTCCCCAAGGACTCGCTGTACATCCTCGGCTTCTCCGCCTACGCGCGGGAGCTCCGTCCCGATGAGCTGCCCTACGTGCGCTGGGACGAGTCTGTGCTGGGGACGAACATGCACCACGCCTTCATGATCGCCCAGAAGCTGCTGGCCCGGCACAAGGTGGGGACACGCCAGATCATCATGATCTCGGACGGGGAGCCGACTGCGCACCTGGAGCACGGGCGCTCCTACTTCGCCTACCCGCCGAGCCCCATCACGATCCGCGAGACGCTGAAAGAGGTACGACGGTGCACTCGGAAGGGGATCGTGATCAACACGTTCATGCTGGATCGTAACTATTACCTGAAAGAGTTCGTGAATCAGATCGCCAAGATGAACAAGGGTCGGGTGTTCTACACCACGCCGGAGAATCTGGGACAGTATCTCCTGGTTGACTACGTCTCCCAGAAGCGCAAGCGCCTGGGCGGCCAAGCGGCGTAGCCCCCTGCAGTGAGAGTTCTCACCCCCTGGCAGAGGTTAGGCATTGGCTGTATCTCTGCCTTAATCCTTTGGGCGATAGGCGTCGCCGGATACATGGCTATCGAGGGTTTCAGCTTCCTCGATGCCCTCTATCAGACCGTCACGGCGGCGACTACGGCCGGGTTCGGGGAGATCAATCCTTTGGGGAGCACAGGCCGGGCATTCACCATCGTTATCATCATCCTGGGCGTCATCGTCATCCTATACGTCCTTACGGCCGTGATGCAGATTGCAGTGGAGGGGGAACTGGAGAGTATACTGGGGGCGCGTCGAATGAAGTCGAAGATTGAGGCCCTAAAGGACCACTACATCCTCTGCGGCTTCGGCCGCGTGGGCACGGAGATAGCGCGGGAGTTCAGCACCCGCGGCGTTCCCTTCGTCGTCGTGGAGTCCAACCCGGAGGCGCTCGGCCGCGCGCAGGCCGGCGGCCACCTACTGCTGGAAGCCGACGCCACCAGCGACGCCGTGCTGAGGGAGGCCGGCATCGAGCGCGCCCGCGGGCTGCTCGCCGCCTCCGACTCCGACGCCGGCAACACGTTCATCGTCCTCGCCGCCAAAGCGGTGCGGCCCGACCTATACGTGGTCTCCCGCGCCGCGCGGTCAGAGAGCGAGCCGCGGATGCGGCGGGCGGGGGCGGACCGGACGATCTCTCCATACTCTATCGCGGGGCGCCGAATGGCGTTGTCGGCGTTGCAGCCACTGATGGTGGAGTTCATCGACGCGCTGGCCAGCGGTCGCCACGAGGAGCAGATCCTGGCCGAGATCGAGATCTCCGAGGAGTCCGGCCTAGGCAGCCGGACGATCGAGGACGTGATGCAGGCCTGCCGCGGGGCGGTAGTGCTGGCGGTGCAGCGGGCCACCGGCGCAATCCAGGTGGGCCCCAGCGGCAGCAGCCAGCTGGCCGTCGGGGACAGGCTCATCGTGCTGGGCGACGAAGCGGAGCTGGAGGCGATCCGCCCCCGGCGCTGAGCGGGGCCCGATGAGTTCGTTCGAGGAGCTATTTGGCCAGACGGGCGATGGTGTGGCCGTCATCGACGGAGACTTCCGGATTATCTACTGGAACGAGGCGGCGGCGGAGCTCCTTGGGTATTCAGCGGCGGAAGCCCTGGGGCGCGCTTGCCATGAGGTGATGCAGGGGATGGATGAGCGGGGCGGTCTCCTCTGTGGGCCGGAGTGCTCCGTGCTCCACTGCGCCCGACGAGGGGAGCGCCTACACAGCTATAACATGCTTTCCCCCCGGAAGGACGGCAAACCCGTGTGGCTGAACGTGAGCACGATCTACATACCGAAGTTCGGCGAGCACCGCAACGTCATCGTTCACTTGTTTCGCAACATCGATTACCTCAAGCGAGCACAAGGGCTGATTCAGCAGATCGTGACCCTCGCCGCAGAGGAAGCGCCGCAAACCGCTCCAGCCGCAGTTCGGGAGGAAGAACCAACACCGAAACTCACAGACCGCGAACGAGAGATCCTGCGGATGCTGTCGCAGGGGCTGACCGCCAAGGTCATCGCTGGTCAGCTCACCATCAGCGAGGCGACCGCGCGCAACCACATTCAGAGCATCCTGAACAAGTTCGACGTTCACTCCCAACTGGAAGCGGTCGTCTACGCCTTTCAGCATCACCTCAATTAAGTCTCGTCCCCTCTTGGTCTCCATATACAAACTTGGTGCCGCAAGGGCTTTATGAAAAATAGTGCAATTTCACTACCTACTCCCGTCATCTGCATCATTCGCCCCAGGGAGCCGCATTCTAAGATATATGTGAAAGACATCACTTTCACATTAACAGGAGGACTGCACGATGAAGCGGCTGATCTTCTTGGCGCTGACGCTGGCCGGGGCCATGGCCTTTATCGCCTGCGGTGGCGGCGGCAGTAACCCCGACCCAAATCCGGGCACTACGAACGATCACTCCGAGAACGCGCACGAGGACGAGCAGGGCGCAGAAGCCCTCCACGTGATTCTCAAGGAATGGAGCATCACAGGAGAGGGTGGTGAACCGACCTTCACCACCGATGCTGGAGACACGATCTTTGAGATCCACAACGAAGGCGCGGCTCCCCATGACCTCAAGGTCATCAAGACAGACCTTGCGGCCGACGACCTGCCTTTTGTTGACGGCCGAGTGGATGTGGAGGCGGCTGGAGAGACTATCGGTGGCGTGGACCCGCTCCCCGGCGAGATACAAGTAGAGACCAGCCTCAACCTTGAACCCGGCCACTACGTCCTTATCTGCAGTATACCCGGACACTACCAGCAGGGGATGTTCGCGGAGTTGACCGTGGAGTAGGGCCAGAAAGGCGAGCAGAAGTCAAATACACGCTAATGTGGGCCGCTGTTCGGGCGGCTGGAACCTTAGCAGCCAGCCCTAGAGCGGCTGGTCCAGCAGGAACCGACGGATGACGCCGGCGAACTTCTCCGGCCGCAGGCGGGGCAGGGAGTGGCCGGTGTCCTCAAATACGTAGAGCCTGCCGCCTGGCAGGCTCTCCACCATGCGACCCGATATCTCGTCGTCCAGGATGGGGCTGTGCTCGCCTCGCATCACCA
>CAJXNA010000034.1 GCA_913056415.1 uncultured Chloroflexota bacterium
GTGGAGGCCGCCGTCCGTGTCGCGAACCTGTTGCGCAAGTTGCCAGCGGACTGATCACGGCTAGCCCCGTTGAACAAGCGGTCGGGCTTTCGCGCTCGCTAGAAAGGAGCACGGGAGGAAGATGGGAGCCTTCAGCACCGAGATTCGAATAAACGCACCCAAGGAGAAGGTCTGGGGGGTACTCGCCGACCTGGGCAGCATCTACAAGTGGAACCCCAGCGTGTCCCACTCGCGCTCTACCTCAGAAGCCAGCGGGGGCGAGGGGGCGACCAGGCACTGCGACCTCGCCAACCCCAAGGGTTATCTGGAGGAACGCGCCTTCGATTGGCGGGAGGGAGAAGGCTTCAAGATCGACATCTACGAGAGCAGCTTCCCGATCGAGAGGAACGTCGTCGAGTTCAGCCTGAGGGCGGACGGGGACGGCACCATCGTTAGCGTGTCGCCGGACTACCAGTTGAAGTTCGGCCCTATCGGCGCCTTGATCGATAAGCTTGTAGCGGGGCGGCAGTTGAGGAAGGGGATGGAGAACCTTCTGGCCGGGTTGAAGTACCACGTGGAGACCGGCGAACTGGTGGGCGACAGCGTTCCGGCCTCCGAGAGCGCCTAGCTTCCGAATCGCTCTACGTGTTCAGCCGCTTCAGGTACTCCCGCTTGACGGCCACCGGGCGGAACCCCAGCGCCGCGTACATCCGCTTCGGGGTGTCCGTGGTGTCGGCGCCTATGACGATTGGGCCTGCGCCCTCTCGGCGCGCTTCCGACACACCGTGGTGGATCAGCGCTGTCGCCAGGCCGCGGTGGCGGAAGTCCGGGTGAGTGAACAGGTCCTCCACCATGCCGACGCCGGCTACTCCTCCCCAGGAGGAGAGGTACGCTCGTGGCTCGCCGTCTACGCAGGCCAGCCAGTGATGCACCGGCGGCGACTTCAGTTGCCTGGACCGCATCATCGCCTCAACGGTCTTCTCGTCGAATCCGCCCGTGCCCGGCATCCTCTCCTTGTACTCTCGCCAGTCTAGGTCGTGCAGGGCGGTGTACGCCTGCCAGCTGGCGTCGTCGGTCAGCGGCCGTATCTCATGCCGCTTTGCCTGGCCCTGCAGCTCGCCCTCCAGAAGCATCACCAGCGTCTCGGTGCGCTGGTAGCCCCCCAGTGTTAGTCGCGCCTCCAGCGCCGGCGGCGTCGTGAAGTCCACGCGGAACTGGCGGTGGCTGAACCCCGTGAACTCGCGCTCCACTCGCGCCAGCAGACCGTCGATCTCGTCGGGTGTCGCTGCCGTAACGTCTGTCACGTGGTTGGCGTCCCAGATATCCGGTATCTCCCGGTTGCGGACGAACGTTGCGCCATCCGCCTCGAACCGCTCGTTGCCCAGGGCTTGGTACGCCTCGTTGACGGCCAGTGCGCTCCGGGCGGCGTCAGTCATCGAGATTCGCTTCTTCTATCGTGCCTACAGCCCCCGATACCACTCCGCGATCGCCTCCCCTATCTCGTGCGGCCTGTCCTCCTGCACGAAGTGCGCCCCCGGGCCGATCTCCACCGTCTTCAGGTTGCGCATGTTGTTCCGGCACCACTCCAGCAGCGGCTCCCGTATGATCGCCCCCGGCTGCGCGTACAGCAGCAGCTTCGGCACGTCCGACTTGCCGAACCACTCGCTGTAGGCCTTCACTATCTCGGTCACGTCCGCCGGCTCCCCCTCGATGGGGATCTCGTTGGGCCAGCGCCAGATCGGTTTGCGGCTGGCCGGGTCGGGGTACGGCTCGCGGTAGCGGTCCATCTCCTCATCCGAAAGCTTGCGCAAGATCGCCCCCGGCAGCAGCCCCTCCACCATAAAGTTCTGCTCCAGGATCATCTTCTCGCCCACGCCCGGAGTCCGCAGCGCCTGGAACATCTGTCGCGCCTGCTCCGGCAACTCGTCCCAGGTGAAAGGTCGGACTATCGCCTCCATGAACGCCAGCCCCTTCACGTTCTCCTCGTGCCGCCGCGCGTAGTGGAACCCCAGCGCCGACCCCCAGTCGTGGATCACGAACGTGATGTTGCGCAGCCCCAGCGCTTCGATGAACCCGTCCACGTATCGCGAGTGCTCCACGAATCGGTACTCCAGGTCCGGCTTGTCCGACTTCCCCATGCCGATGAGGTCCAGGGCGATGCATCTCGTCAGGGGCGAGACGTGGGGGATGACGTTCCGCCACAGGTAGGACGATGTGGGGGCGCCGTGCAGGAACAGCACCGGGTCGCCGGCGCCCTCCTCCACGTAGTGCATCTTCGACCCGTGCACCTCAACGAACTTCGACTGGAATGGGAACGCCGCCGATATCTCCTGCTGGGTCATCTACGCCTCCTTGTCTGTGCTAGTCTCCCCGTAATCGCCGAAGGGCGCGTCGCGGCGGCGCACCGCCTCGCGGAACCCCTCCTTCATCGCCAGGTCGCGCCAGGCGATCCCCTCCGGCGTGTGGCGCGCCGCCCCGTCCAGCAGCGTGCCGATGAGCTGGTTCGTACGCAGCCCCATGTTCTCGTACGCCTGGTTCACCAGCAGTTTGCTCATCACCAACTGGTTCGTCGGTATCGTCGCCAGCTTGCGGGCCATATCGTCCACGACACCGGCCAGCTCCTCGGCCGGCACGGCCTTCGAGGCCAGGCCCAGCCGCTCCGCTTCGGTTCCGCTAAGCGCTTCGCCCGTAAGCATCAGCCTCTTGGCGTGCTCCAGCCCCAGGCGGTAGACCCACAACGCCGTCGTCGGCTCGCCCCAGACCCGCGCCGGCGGATAGCCGATCTGGGCGTCCTCCGCCATGTAGATCAGGTCGCTGCACAGAACCATGTCCGTGCCGCCGCCCACGCACCAGCCGTGCACCTGCGCTATCACCGGCTTCGGGCTCTCCCACAGTGACATGAACGCCCGCACGTTGCGCGACATGCCCAGGTAGTCGCGTACCGGGTCCCACTGGCCGGACATCGCCCGCTGCGACGCGTCTTCGGCCTTCGTGCCCCAGTCGAGATCGTAGCCGGCGCAGAACGCCCGGCCGGCGCCGCTCAGCACGATGACCCGTACGGACTGGTCATCGTTCGCGGCCGCGACGGCGTCTCGCAGGTCAGAGATGAGCTGCGCGTTGATGGCGTTCAGCCGCTCCGGCCGGTTCAGGGTTATGCGGGCGATTCCATCGTCTACGCTGTAGGCGATCGTCTCAAAAGCCATTCGGCTAGCTCCCGTACAGCCGCTCTCGCAGCTCCGCCACCACGTTCGTCCCGTCCAGCCGCAGGTGTCGGGGGTTGAACCGGTCGCTGTGAACGGAGACGCTGAGCTTCGTGGGGTCCGCGTCCACCGGCAGCGGCAGCCCGGCGACGCCGAAGGCGTCGGTCTTCGCCTCCGCCAGCACCGCCCCCCGCTCCCCAATCACCCGCACCTCGGCACCCTCTACGGGCGGCTTCTCGCCATGGATGTCGGCGTCGTTCTCCAGCACGGTCACCATGACCGTGCGTCCGTCCATAGCCGGCTCCAGCGTCACGTCCATGTCCAGCAGGTATACGAGCGGGGCCGGTATGACGGCCTTCAACCCGGCGTCCAGCACCGCCTGCACCTGGTTCGCCGCCAGCTCCGTGTCGATCGGCGCCATCCCGTGGTCCGCGGTCACCACGAACAACGTCGATTCCAGGAGCCCGCGTCGCTCCATCAGGGCAAGAATCTCCCCGATCCGCTTGTCCGTCTCCGCCAGTGCGGTCCGGATCGCCTCGTGGTGGGGGCCGTAGTCGTGGCCCACAGCGTCCGTAACGGTGAACTCGTGGTATGTGAGGATCGGCGCCGGGTGGCTCTCGTCGCCGAACAACAGTAACGACTGGGCCAGCCCCTGGGTGTCCGCCCGTGAGTATCGGTAGACGCCTTCCTGGCCGTCCTCCTTCCAGCGGCGGCTCGTGCCGTCATAGTGCGAGCGTGATATCTCCCTCATCCTATCGTCGTCGCCCACGATGCGACGCTCCAGCGTGGAGTGGCCTGCCCCGCGGCAGCAGGGCTCGTTGATGGATGCCGTCAGCGCTCCTTTCCCTCCGTCCCACTTGCCGAACGCACGGTGCACCGCCTCGTACAGCGTCTCCACTCCATCGCTGAGGAACTTCGCCGTGTCGAACTGCATCGCCTGAGGCGCGACCGTCTGGCGGCTCTCCCGCAGGTAGTAGGCCGGGTTCACCACATCGTGGTGGCCGCACCAGACGCCCGTGCCCAGGGTGTTGTGGCTGGGCCAGGTGATGCTTGGGAAGGTCACTATCGTCCCGTAGCGAAACATCGCTCCGCGCTCCACCAGCCGTCTCAGGTTGGGGATCGACTCATCGTCCTTCTCCAGCCGCTCTTGCAGCTCCGTATTGCTCAGCCCGTCCAGCAGCATGATATAGACGCGCTCCGGCCTAGACCGCGGCTGGCCGTTGCCGTCCAGGTCCATGATCTCCACGATGGGCTTGCCGTCCTGCCGCTTCAGGTACACGTCCGGCTCCACGCCCCGCTCGCTGGAGGTGCGTCCGCTGGCGTCCTTGCCCTCGATGAGGGGGAGACCGAGCAGCAAAGCCAGCGTCGGCGCCACGTCCACCTGGGCGCAGATTGCGTCTGTCACCCCCGACTTGATCCCAGGCCCCGAGAACACCAGCGGCGCCCGTGACTGCACCACGTCCAGAGCGCCGTGCTGCCCCGGCTGCCTCCCGAAGGCGTAGGACTTGGGGCTGATGACGATGTCGGGCGCGTTGGGGCTGTCGAAGAGCTGGGCGATACGTTCCAGCGCCAGCGGATAGCTGAGATGCTCCGGCTCCACGAACGCCTGCGCCGGGTCCGTGCCTGAGTAGCCGGATGCGGCTCCCGCCTCCAGCTCCGCCGCCAGCGTCGCCACCGCCGTCGGATCCTGGTTGGCGATGGGGTCATCCCCTATCTGCTCCACGATTCGGTAGCCGTAGCCACCGCCGTCCTCGTAGAGGCGCTGGAAGCGGATCATGCCGCGCTTCGCCCACACCTCGTAGGCGCCCTGCCCGTCTGGGGCGTCGCGGTAGGTGATCACCAGGTCCGTCTGCTCTCCGCGAACGGGGTCTGTCAGGAGGGCCGCGATCGCGCGGTTGCCGGACTCCTCCTGGTTGGCGTCCAGCCCCTGCCCGCCGGGCCGCTCCGGCCCCGCGATCCGTCCTTCCTTAATCGTCATCGCGCTCTTCTTCCTTCGACGATGGACGCTAGTCTACCATCGCGGTTCTAGCCGCTCCAGCGCTCCTCGTGCACCAGTTCGTCCATCTCAACTCGCCGCTTGCCCAGGTGCATGGAGACTTTCGGGTCCGGATAGCCCAGCGCCAGCACGACCACCACCCGGTAGTCCTCCGGCAGCCCCAGTGTCTTCCTCACGCACTCCTGGTCGTGCATTGAGCAGGGACAGGAGGCGATGCCCATGGACCACGCCGCCACCATCATGTTCTGCGCCGCCCGCCCGGCATCGAAGTCGCTTCCTGTAGACGGCAGGCAGATAGCGATCGCCGCCGCCGCCGCAGGCAGATGCTGGGAGAATTTAGCGCAGGCCGCCACCTCCTCCAGCCGCTTCCGCTGTCTGAACAGAATGAGCCGCGTTGGTTGGGTATTCTTGGAGCTCCCCGCCATCCGCCCCGCTTGCAGGACCTTACGCAGCTCCTCTTCATCCAGGGGCTTGTCCAGATATGCCCGCGTATCACGCTTACTGACGATGCACTCGTAGGCTTCCATTCCTCCTCCTGTGGTCGGGCCCCCAGTTGCCGCGCGATGGCCAGTCTCTGGGGCGGCGCGGTTGGGGTGTTCGCCTGGTTATGCTACAGGAACAACTGCCTGAGCGCACCACTCGGTTATAATGCCGGCGTGTCCCGCATCGTCGTCAGCTACTGGGCGAACACGGAGCCGCCCTGGGACAGGGACGTACCCTGGATCGTGCGCTTCGCAGTGCGCTGGGGCATCACCATGGTCGGCTTCCTGGCCGCCGCCTGGATCGTCCGCGGCGTGGAGATCGGGGGCTGGGAGTCGCTTCTCCCCGCCGCCGCGATCTTCGTGGTCTTGCGAGCCCTTCTGCGGCCGCTGCTGATCTTCCTGACCTGTCCCCTTCAGCTCCTCACCCTGGGGCTGTTCATCTTCGTCGTCAACGCTCTGGTGCTGGCCTTCACGGACTGGTTCTGTGACCGGCTCGGCATCGAATTCAACGTCGACGGCTTCATCGCCGCCTTCCTGGGCGCCCTGGTGATCTCGGCGGTCTCCTTCGCCCTCTCCCGCTTTCTGCGCCGCAACCCCGTTGCCCCTCGCCCCGTCTGACCCGCTGAGACGCGAAACTGGAGACTCGCCGGGGCTGGCGGCCCGTTTCGACTCGCCGGTTTTGAGCTGCGACTGGGTGGGACTAGGAGGTGATCTTGTACACGTGGTCGCCACCACGGACCCGGTCTTTCACCTTGATCCCGATCTTGTCCCCCGGACCAGCCTCTTCCACCTGGTCGTGCTTTATCTGCATGCTCTCCACCACCTCCTCGAGGTCCGTGGTGTGACCCTTGATGCGGATCGTGTCCCCCACCCGCAGCTTCCGTGTCAGGTCTATCCCCGCCACACTGATCTGGGCGAAGTAGTCCATCACCCGGCCGATCTCTTCCTCCTCGGCCATGATGCCTGCCCTCCTTTATCTACGCTCTGTACGGCCTGATTCTACCCCTGCTCCCCCAACTCATCAACCGCTGGGTTGAGGCGTGGCGTGGAGCAAACGACGGAAAAGGCCGCGGTAACAACCGCGGCCCCGGATTCAGCGCTCCTGAAGCCTAGACGCCCGTGACCTTTGCCGCATCTGGCTCCGGTTGGGCGGATCGATGATCGGCCGGTTGGTAGCCGGTTCCGTCCTCGTACATCCCCTCCGGGCTGCGGCGGATCATCACCAGGAATGCGTCCACCATCTGGGGATCGAACTGAGTGCCGGCGTTGCTGGCGATCTCGATGCAGGCCTGCTCGCGTGACATCGCCTGGCGGTAGGGTCGGCGCGAGGTCATAGCGTCGTATGCGTCGACGACTCCGAACACCCGCGCCCCCAGCGGTATCTCCTTCCCAGCGAGACCTCGAGGGTAACCGTTGCCGTCGTAGCGCTCGTGGTGAGCCCACACAATCTCCGCCGCGTTCCGCAAAAAATCTATCCCGTTCAGGATTTCGTATCCCAACTCTGAGTGGCGGCGCATATCTCTCCACTCCTCGTCGTCCAGAGGCGCCGCCTTGCGCAGGATGCTGTCCGCCACCCCAATCTTGCCGATGTCGTGCAGCGCTGCCGCATACTCGATCTCCAGAACCTTCTCAGGGTCCAGCCCCATCTCCTTGGCCATCACGGCCGCCATCCGCGCCACGCGCCGCGCGTGACGGTGTGTCATGTTATCGCGGATGTCCAGGGCTGTGCTCAGCACTTCTACGACCGCCGAGGACAGCCGGTTGTCGCCTTTGCCCGTCCTTCCGTGGTTGAACCCTTTGCGCTCCAGCTTGTTGGCGTACAGCTTGGCGTCCGCCCAGTGGATGATCTCCTCCAGATCCGTTCCGCCCCACGGGTAGCCACCGATACCTATGGAAACGCCCAGGTAGATACTGGCGTGTCCGTTCTCCCACAGCGGCGCCTCACCTAGCTGGTCCCAGATCCTCCAGGCCAGCTTTTCCGCCTCGCGCCGGTCCGCGTTAGGCATGATCACGGCGAACTCGTCGCCGCCAAGACGGGCGGTCACATGATCCGCTGCCGCCGTGCGATTGAGCGTCCGCCCGAACTGTCGCAGGATGACGTCGCCCACCTGGTGGCCGAACTCATCGTTAATCAACTTCAGCTCGTCGACGTCGATCATGATGATGGAGAGCTGCTTGCGGGACCGCTCTGCCCGCTGTAGCTCCTCTTGCAGCCGCTCGTAGAAGAAACGACGGTTCTGGAGCTGCGTCAGGTCGTCCCTGGAGGCGATATCCTGGAGCTCGGCCTCTCGGTCCAGGAAGATCCCTTTGGTCCGGTTGCGCTCCTTCTGCACCAACCGCTGTGTAATGCGCAGGATGACTTCTCCCGTCAAGGCCAGGTAGGTGAGAAACAGCCCCATGACTGTCCAGGCCGCCCAGCCGTTCCTGAGGACATCCAGGCTCACGAGGACGATGACGACGCAAGCGATGGATGCCGCGCCTGCCAGTCGGAGTATGAGGAACGCCCGTCCGACTGGGTTCGTTTTGCTGTACTCGTTAGCGGTCGATTTTTCGGCGAGGGCAGCGGCCTGGATACCCCCGTCCCCGACGCTTGTCGCCGACTCTTCCTCGGCTGGCGCTTCGGTGGAGTCGCGCTCGTCTCTGGTCATGTACTCAGACCTCTGCCCCCGGTCCTGAAGTATGTCATCACTGCCATGCAGGTCGCGCGGCTTCTAACACCTTAAGACGGAAGGTAGCGCTTTACCTGTTACAGCCCCAGCGTGAATAGTGCGTTCATTTCGCGGCGAGGCTCCATCGCTGGCCTTCAGAGCAACGGCGTCGCCGAACGTTACCAGTCACGCAGGTCGCCGTCTTCGATGCAGCTGCCGGGGTGCAGGCGCATCTTGCAGAAGCTCTCGCTCAGGTCGGACTGGGCCACGTGATCGGCCCAGTGCTGCAGCTCCCGCTCCGGCAAGTTTTGCAGCAGGGTGCCCAGGCCGGTGTGGATAGTGAGGTCACTCTTGCCGATCCCGAAGTCCAACGACCAGCCGCCGCGCTTCTTTACTCGGCCCACGGTGTCTGTCCGCTTGACCTCCAGGCCCTGCTCCCGGTATCGATCCAGCACGGCGGCGCGGAAACGAATCTGAACTAGCGCCGTGTCGGCGGCCGCGAACGCCCGCGAGTATATGATTCGGGCCCAGGGATTGGTTTCGTCGGTCATCGTGCGCTGGCGATAGGCCCAGGAGAGCTTGAGGAGAAGCCCTGGCTCAACTCCGGACGCTCCACGCCGGCCTTATTTCTCGATCGGCTGGCCGACCATACTGCCCCACTCCGTCCAGGACCCGTCGTAGTTGCGCACCTCCGGATAGCCCAGCAGATACTTCAGAACGAACCAGGTGTGCGAGGAGCGCTCGCCGATGCGGCAGTAGGCGATAGTCGGCTTGTCCTTGGTCACCCCCGCGCCCTCATAGAGGGCGGCCAGCTCATCTGCGCTCTTGAACGTCCCATCCTCGTTCACCGCTTTGGACCAGGGGATATTGGCCGCTTCAGGGATGTGGCCGCCGCGCTGGGCTGTCTCCTGGAGGCCAGGCGGTGCTATGATCTCGCCCGTGAACTCGGCGGGGGAGCGCACGTCCACCAGGTTGCCTGCCTTCTGGTCCATGAACTTGCGCACGTCGGGCTGCAACGACCGCACCGACGCCTCATCCCGCTGCGACACCTTGTAGCTGGTCGCGGCAACGGAGGGCTTGTCGGTCGTGGTTTCGCGGTTCTCGACCTCGATCCACTTCTTGCGCCCGCCGTTCATCAGGCGGGCGTCCTTGTGGCCGTTCAGCTTCGCCTGCCAGAAGGCGAACGCGGCGAACCAGTTGTTGTTATCGCCGTACAGAATGAGCGTGTCCTCCGCCTTAACGCCGCTCTCCGACAGGAGCTTTTCGAAGTTGGCCTGGCTCAGGATGTCTCGCTGGACGTTTTCGTTGAGCTGGGTGGTCCAGTTCCAGGCGACAGCGCCCTTGATGTGCCCCTGGTCGTAGGCTTCGGTATCTACGTCTACCTCCACCAGCTTTACGTTGGGGTCGGCAAGGTGCTGCGCCACCCAGTCGGTGGAGACAAGGACATCGGGATTCGCGTACTCAGCCATGAGGTGACCCTTCTTTCCTGTTACTACGCTTGTAGGGGGACGATAAGGCGATAACTAATTCTCCGCTTAGCAGAGTGCCATTGTCAACATCGTGGGGTCGCTCCACAGTCCGCCGTCCGCGCCTCGACCGGCGAGTGCCCAATCGTCATAATAGAGATGACCCCTATGAACACCCGTGACCGTGTCCGACGCTACTTCGCTGTCTCCTCCCTGGCCGCCCGCATCTACCTGGGCTACAAGTCCATCAGCGTCCGCCAGCAGCGTTTCAACCTGCCCGAAGACGAAGCGGCGGCCCGCCGTCGCGCTCACCACGCCTGGTCGGCCCGCCAGCTCTACGACCTCGCCGTACGGAACCAGGGGTTGTTAATCAAGTTCGGCCAGATCATCGGCTCCCGCCCCGACCTCATCCCCGACGAATACGTCTCCATCCTCTCACGGCTCCAGGACCAGGTGCCGCCTCGCCCCTTCCCGGTAATCGAGCGCCAGGTCACCCGTGAGCTCCGCCGCCCACTCAGCGATGTCTTCTCCAGCTTTCACCATGAGCCCATCGCCGCTGCCTCTCTGGCTCAGGTGCACAAGGCCACGCTCAAGGACGGCCGCACCGTGGCCGTCAAGGTCCAGTACCCCGGCATTTGGGACATCGTCCAGACAGACCTGGACAGCATCCGCTTCCTCCTGCGTATCCTCTCCGTCCTGGAGCGTAACCTGGACTTCGGCCCCATCATGCAGGAGGTGAGCCGCAACGTACCGTTAGAGCTGGACTTCATCAATGAAGGCCACAACGCGGAGCTCATAGCCCAGAACTTCGCCTCCCGCTCCGACATCATCGTCCCGCACATCCACTGGGAGTACACCACCCGCCGCGTCCTCGTCATGGAGTTCCTTGAAGGCATCAAGATCACCGATATCGACTCCCTTCAGGCCGCCGGCATAGACCTGCAGGCCGTAGCGCAGCTCGTGAACGACGCCTACTGCGAGCAGCTCTTCCTCCACGGTATGTTCCACGCCGATCCCCACCCCGGCAACCTGTTCGTCCGGCCCGGCCCGCGGCTCGTCATGCTGGACTTCGGCCTCTGTCGCAAGCTGGACGACCAGTTTCGCCTGGGCTACGCCAAGCTGGTCAACGCCATGATCACCGGCAACGCCCCCGAGATGGTCCAGGCCTTCCGCGATCTGGGCTTCCGCGCCAAACGCGCCGAGGACCCGACGCCTTACCTGGTGATCGGCCGCGCCTTCATGGAGTCCAACCGGCCCGGTCGTGGCTACGCCGACCCCGACCTCGTCGCTGAAGCGAACCAGCGCATGGCCCGCGCCATCCGCGCCAACCCTATCGTAGAGATACCACGAGAGTTCCTGCTGATCATGAGGGTGACCGGGCTACTGAGTGGGCTGGGCAAGCGGCTGGAATCGCGCGTGGACATGCTTTCGACGCTACTGCCCTATACTAAAGCGGCGTTAGATGGGGCACGCTGATGGGACGTCTTTTACGACCTTCAGCATTCGTAACACTTGACCGTAAAAACGCCAGCATTGTAGAATTGCTATAAAGCGCTCCATTCGGATGTTCGTGTAGTTTTAGTGAGGTTATCCCGTGGCTAATCGCTTCCGTGACACCCCAGAGTCGTTCACCACCCGCTGGATCACCCTTGGCCAAGCTTGCAAACTGCTAGGCGTAAACGAGTCCACTCTCAGGCGCTGGGCCGATGCCGGTCACGTTCGCTCTTTCCGCACTCCCGGCGGCCACCGCCGCTTCTCGGAGGAAGACCTGCACGCCCTCGTATCCGGACGCGGAGGAGGCGGAGGAGAGCCTTACAGCTCCCTCGGTCAGCTCGCGCTCACCCGCATCCGCCGCCGCCTCAGCCAGGGCCGCCCTCAGGCTCCCTGGTACACCAGCATCTCCGAAGAAGACCGTGAGCGGCTGCGTCCTCTTGGCCGCCGGCTGGTCGGCCTGGTATCCGAATACATGACCAAGGGCGCCCGTCGCTCTCACCTCATCGACGAGGCGCGAGAGGTCGGCCACGAATACGGCCGCGAGCTGGTCCGCGATAACCTCGGCATCCGCGATGCCGTGGAGGCGTTCACGTTCTTCCGCAAAGGGTTGGACGACTCCGCGATGGAGCTGGCCCAGAAGAACGACCTCTCTGCTGAGGAGGCGGTTGAAGTGTGGGAGCTCCTCTCCAACCTGGCTGACCAGGTGCTCCTGGCCATCGCTGAGACTTACGAGGGAGCGAAGACCACGGCCGTAAGCGGATAGACCAGCATGCGCTACTACCCGGTCTTCTTGGATATCGCCGGTAAGCCGGTAGTGGTAATCGGCGGCGGCGAGGTAGCGTTGCAGAAGGTGAATAGATCGGAAGAGCGTCGTGTAGGGAAAGAGTG
>CAJXNA010000035.1 GCA_913056415.1 uncultured Chloroflexota bacterium
GGAATTTCGCTACCTTAGGACCGTTATAGTTACGGCCGCCGTTCACCGGGGCTTCGGTTTGAGCCTTATCAGCCCGCCCCTTAACCTTCCGGCACCGGGCAGGTGTCAGCCCCTATACCTCAGCTCTCGCTTTGGCAGAGACCTGTGTTTTTGTTAAACAGTCGGCTGGGCCGCTTCGCTGCGACCTCCGTCCGCTCCCGGGGCTAGCCCGTTCACAGCCAGAGGCACCTCTTCTTCCGAAGTTACGAGGCCAAATTGCCGAGTTCCTTAACGGGGGGTCACTCGACCACCTGAGGGCGCTTACCCCTGCCTACCTGTGTCGGATTGCGGTACGGACATCCCCATGACTGGACGACGAGGCTTTTCTAGCCAGCGTGGGATTAGCTGAGTCGCCTTGACCGAAGTCGCCGCTCCCCTCAATCCCTCAGCTTAACCTGGGAAGGGATTTGCCTCTTCCCAGACGCCTACGGATCAAGGACGGACCATGTCCAATAGGCCCGCTCAACCTACCCTCCTGGGTCCTCCCGCCGTCTCATAACGTCAGTGGAGATGGGGCCGGAATAATAACCGGCTGTCCATCGGCATCGACTATACGTCTTAGCCTTAGGCCCGCCTAACCCTACGCGGACGATCCTTCCGTAGGAAACCTTAGGCATTCGGTGGGCGAGATTCTCACTCGCCTTGTGCTACTCGTGCCGGCATTCTCACTTCCGTCCGCTCCACCAACCCTTACGGCCTGGCTTCACTGCTGAACGGAACGCTCCCCTACCTTCCCCGATCAATGATCGGAGAACCACGGCTTCGGTGATGGGCTTGAGCCCCGTTACATTTTCGGCGCAGGACGGCATCGACCAGTGAGCTGTTACGCACTCTTTAAAGGGTGGCTGCTTCTAAGCCAACCTCCTGGCTGTCTGGGCTGTCCCACATCCTTTCCCACTTAGCCCATACTTGGGGACCTTAGCCGGTGGTCTGGGTTGTTTCCCTTTCGTCCGTGAAGTTTATCCCCCACGGGCTCACTCCCAGGCTTATCTCTTGGCATTCGTGGTTTGGTTGGGTTTGGTAAGCGTTGTGCCCCCTAGCCCATCCAGTGCCCTACCTCCAAGAGACTTTTCCTGAGGCTGCACCTAAATGCATTTCGGGGAGAACCAGCTATCTCCTGGTTCGATTGGCATTTCACCTCTACCCACAGCTCATCCAGAGACTTTGCACCGTCAAATGGTTCGGGCCTCCACCTAGATATTATCGAGGCTTCACCCTGGCCATGGGTAGCTCACCAGGTTTCGGGTCAAATCCCAGCGACGTTCCCGAAGGAAACGCCCTATTCGGACTCGCTTTCGCTGCGGCTGCGCAAGTCTCCTTGCTTAACCATGCCACTGAGATTTACTCGCCGGCTCATTCTCCAATAGGCACGCCGTCACCCCGGCTAACCGAGGCTCCGACGGTTTGTAGGCACGCGGTTTCAGGAACTTTTAACTCCCCTTCCGGGGTACTTTTTCACCGTTTCCCTCACGGTACTTCTGCACTATCGGTCGCTGGAAGTGTTTAGCTTTGGAGGGTGGTCCCCCCGGCTTCCCACGGGATTTCACGTGTCCCGTGGTACTCAAGAACACGAACCAGGAAGGCTCAGCGTCCCTTCGCGTACGAGGCTTTCACTCTCTACGGCGTCCCTTTCCAGGGTACTTCTGCTGGGACTGAGCTTGGTAACTTCCCGGGAGCTCCACAGCGCTCCCCATTCGTGTCTTACAACCCCGCCAGGGCATTGGCCCGTGGGCCGTTACCTTCCCTGACGGTTTGAGCTGTTCCCCGTTCGCTCGCCGCTACTAAGGGAATAATCTCTTTTCCTCGGGGTACTTAGATGTTTCAGTTCCCCCGGTTCCCCCTCCGACTCAAGTCGGAGTGCCCCAATTATTCATCAAGGCGGGTTCCCCCATTCGGAAATCCCCGGCTAAGCTTGCTAGACAGCTAACCGAGGCTTATCGCAGTCTCGCCGCGTCCTTCATCGGCTTCCAGCGCCTAGGCATCCACCGCGCGCCCGTAGTAGCTTTAACCACCAATCCATTACCACCACAACGCGGGGTTGTGATCCCTCAGGTCACTCTCTATTCATCTGTTAAGGTGCTCCCCGGCTTCCCGCCGGGCTTCCCTGCCGAAGCATCCTTCGGCGGGGGAGTCCGCCTGGAAGTTGATCTACTCACGAAGAGACCGGCCTGACGTGGGCCGATCCTTCTGCCACCAGCCCTCTATTTTTCCCTCCTTCTATTCGATTGTCAAGGGCAAACCCCCTGCCAACTTCACCCTTTCCTTAGCCGGCTACGCTGGTGGAGCCGGGGGGACTCGAACCCCCGACTTCCGCCTTGCAAAGGCGGCGCTCTCCCAACTGAGCTACGGCCCCACTGCCTTCCGTTGCATGGTGGGCGATGGTGGACTCGAACCACCGACCTCGGTCTTATCAGGACCGCGCTCTAACCAGCTGAGCTAATCGCCCACCTTGTTGAGGGTCGGCGGTCTTGGCCCACAATCCCCGGCGGGGCTGCCGCCTGGCCGCCCGTTCGGGCTGGCCCTTAACCCCTGCATAGCGGATGGAAGCGCTTGGCGGTCTTTCCTAATTACCCCGAACTAGGTTCGGGGATCGACCTAGGAGATGACAGGGCCTATATAGGCCCGTGCGGTTACTCCCTAGAAAGGAGGTGATCCAGCCGCACGTTCCCGTACGGCTACCTTGTTACGACTTCGTCACAGTTACCCGCCTCACCCTAGACGCATGCCTCGCTTGCGCGTTGGCTCTGCGGTTTCAAGTGCTGCCGGCTTCCATGACGTGACGGGCGGTGTGTACAAGGCCCGGGAACGTATTCACCGCAGTATTGCTGACCTGCGGTTACTAGCGACTCCGCCTTCATGCAGGCGAGTTGCAGCCTGCAATCTGAACTGAGGCCGGCTTTGGGGGATTGGCTCCAGCTCGCGCTTTAGCAACCCGCTGTACCGGCCATTGTAGCGTGTGTGTAGCCCAGGACGTAAGGGCCATGCTGACTTGACGTCATCCCCACCTTCCTCTGAGTTTATCCCAGCGGTCCCGTCAGAGAGATTTAACTGACGGCGGGGGTTGCGCTCGTTGCGGGACTTAACCCAACACCTCACGGCACGAGCTGACGACAGCCATGCAGCACCTGTACCGGCTCCCCGAAGGGTCCCTCACCTTTCAGATCAGTACCACCGGTATGTCAAGCCCTGGTAAGGTTCTTCGCGTTGCATCGAATTAAACCACACGCTCCGCCGCTTGTGCGGGCCCCCGTCAATTCCTTTGAGTTTTAGCCTTGCGGCCGTACTCCCCAGGCGGGACACTTAAAGCGTTAGCTACGGCACAGAGGGGGTCGACACCCCCCACACCTAGTGTCCAACGTTTAGGGCGTGGACTACCCGGGTATCTAATCCGGTTTGCTCCCCACGCTTTCGCGCCTCAGCGTCAGAATAGGCCCAGAAGGCCGCCTTCGCCACTGGTGTTCCTCCCGATATCTACGCATTTCACCGCTACACCGGGAATTCCACCTTCCTCTGCCTATCTCTAGTTTGCCAGTATCCGATGACCTCTCCCAGTTGGGCCGGGAGATTTCACACCGGACTTAACAAACCGCCTACACGCCCTTTACGCCCAGTAAATCCGGACAACGCTTGCCACCTACGTATTACCGCGGCTGCTGGCACGTAGTTAGCCGTGGCTTATTCGCCGGGTACCGTCAGATCTTCTTCCCCGACAAAAGGGGTTTACGACCCGAAGGCCTTCTTCCCCCACGCGGCGTCGCTGGGTCAGGCTTTCGCCCATTGCCCAAGATTCCTCGCTGCTGCCTCCCGTAGGAGTCGGGGCCGTGTCTCAGTCCCCGTCTGGCTGGTCGTCCTCTCAGACCAGCTACCCGTCGTAGGCTTGGTAAGCCGTTACCTCACCAACTACCTGATAGGACGCAGGCCCCTCCCTCAGCGCCTTGCGGCTTTCCTCCCGCGGTCTCTCACCGCGGGAACGTATGCGGTATTAGTCCACCTTTCGGCGGGTTATCCCCCACTGTGGGACAGGTTTCCTACGCGTTACTCAGCCGTCTGCCACTCCGAACCGAAGTCCGGCGTTCGACTTGCATGCGTAAGGCGCGCCGCCAGCGTTCGTCCTGAGCCAGGATCAAACCCTCATCAAAAAGATTCGCGTTTGTTCCCAGCCTAAAGTTTAGACTGGATGCCTCGCACTTCCATCCGCTATGCAGTTGTTAAAGTACCAGCGCCAAACGCACAGCATACGCAAACATCCCACGCCCGTCAACCTAATCTGACCCGCGCGGGACTCAGTTGGCGCTATTAAAGAACTGCTGTTTCCATATATCTTATATCATGCTAGCGCCCGCTCGTCAACAGCCGCGGCGCCTCCGCCGAAACCGCAGCCGTAGAGCGCAACGGGAGCCCTCCCGCAGCGCCGCCCGCTCATCCATGCGCTGCCCTACCACCCAGGCCACGCCCCAGGGTGCGCACACTACCGGCACCGAATCCCGCTCCTCCTGCGGCACCTTGGCGTCCACGAGTATGTCCTGCAACTTCTTCTCTCCGCCCAGGCCCAGCGGCCGCAGACGGTCACCGCGCCGCCGCGAGCGCACCACGATACCAGGGCCGATAGCGTCGGCGTCCAGCCAAGCCTCGAACCGGGTGCGCGGCCGCGGCTCCGACGGCGGCGGCCGGACGATCTCCGCCACAGCTACCCAGCCCGGCAGCTCCGTGCGACCCGGCACCGCCAGCGGCGTCTCGGCAATCGTCTTTGAGGGTCTTCGCGGCGTAGAACCGATGCGCACCTCGCGCGCGCTGACCGAGGCCGTGAGCCCGTGCGGCAGCGAGACGCTGCTGCGGCGCTTAGCCAGCGCCTCCTCCATGGCGACGATGTGGACGGCCTCCACATCCGCCGTCGGGCCCGCCAGACGACGCACTGCACGCCGCAGCAGGCGCGCCCGCAGCACCGGCGACAGAGACGAAAACGGCTGCCTTCCAAAGGTGACGCTCTCGCGTGCGAGCGAGGCCAGCGAGCGCCACTCAGCGTCAGCGGCGTCGTCCAGGTATTCCACCGTGTCGGCGGCCGCCTCCCCCAACCGGCAGAGCGCCTCCTCAAGCCTGGGATTGAAGCGTCTCAGCGCCGGCAGCAACTCGTGCCGGATGCGGTTGCGGGTGGCGTCCAGCAGCAGGTTCGTCGGGTCCTCCCGCGGCGTCACCTCTGCCCCGCGACAGTAGCGCAGAGTCTCAGCGCGACTCACCTCCAACAAGGGCCTGGCCAGAGCCGGCCCGCGGCCGAACGGCCAGGACGAGCGCGGCCGCAGGCCGACGAGGCCGTCCAGGCCGCTGCCCCGCAACAAGTGCATCAGCACCGTTTCGGCGCGGTCGTCCATCGTGTGTCCCAGGACGACGACGCCCGCCTTAAGCCGTCTCGCCTCCCGCCGCAAGAAGTCGAAGCGCAGATACCGTGCCGCCGCCTCTATCGACTCCCGCCGCCTGCGTGCGCGTGCACGCACGTCGCCGGACCCGACGGCGACGGTCAGGCCGAGCGCCCGTGCGAGGTCCCTGACTGCCGCCTCGTCCCCGCCGGCCTCCTCCCGTGAGCGCAGCATGTGATCGAAGTGGGCCACCGCCGGCTCAATCCCTAGCTCCTCCCCTAGGCGGGCAAGCACTAGCAGCAAGGTCAGGGAGTCCTGTCCCCCGGACACCGCAACCAGCACACGCTCCCCCGGATTGAGCACCCGGTTGCGCCGGACGTAGCGCAGGACGCGCGTTTCCAGCCCTTTCCTGAAGGGGGTTACGGGCCGGAGGCCCTCTGGTGTGGACGGCTGCTCAGCGCGCGGCATAACAGATCGGGGCGGTGACTTCGCGTCGCCGCCCCGTAATTGTATCGCTTTTCCTTACGCTAGCGGGTGAGCATCTGCCACCAGAGCCCGCTCTCCTCAGGCGCATCAGGGTCGGGCGCGGACGAGGGAGCGGTAGAGATGACGACGATGCCATTCTCCCCTTCGCGCACAAGCCCCAACTGCTCCCGCGCAACCGCCTCGATGTACTCGTCGGAGCCGAGGTATTCACGAAGCATCTCCAGGCGCTCGTAGCGCTGCTGCAGCCCAGCAATCTCCGCCCGCAGCCGGTCCTCCCGATCGCTGAGTTGGCTGGACCGCAGAGCGGTGACAGCACCCATGACCAGGAAGTAGCCGACGATGATAGCCGTTACCCCCAGCACGATCCGGGTGCTCGATATCCTCGGAAGATGCTTAAGCATCGCTGTCAATATACAACGTGCCCTGCGGCGCCAGGTTAGTCCCCTTCAAGATGACAGGTGTCGTTCAGCCGCACCACCTTCACGCGCTTAGGGCTGAAGTCCAAAACGGAGACAGCTCCCACGGAGTGACGCAGGCGGCGGAACTGTGCCAGCTCTATGCCCAGGGCGCGAGCGAGCAGCGAGAGGATCACGAAGTTATGGCTGACCGCGGCGATGACCTCGTCACCGTGACGGGCAGCTAGTTCGTTCACCAGCGCCCAAGCCCGCTCCTGCACGTCCACCAGCCGCTCCCCTCCCGGCATGGTCTGGGTGGGGCCCGACCCGCTCACCCACTTCTCCAACAGGTCTGGGTAACGCTTCCTTACTTCATCGAAGGGAAGGCCTTCGACCTCGCCGACGTCCATCTCGATCAGCCGCTCCTCCACCTGCACCTCCCGTCCGTGATGCCCCGCGACAGCTCCGGCCGTGTCCAGGGCGCGACGCAGAGGGCTCGAATACACCGCGACGAGAGGCTCGCTGGCCAGCGCCCGCCCTACCCGCTCCGCCTGCCAGAGGCCGTGCTCGTTGAGAGGTACGTCGTCCCGCCCCAGGGCGAGGCCGCGGCGGTTAGACTCCGTCTCCCCGTGACGGACCAGGTAGAGACGCACGCGCTACTCTTCCGATTCGTCCAGGCGACGATAGGCCTGTACGGCGCTCGACATCCTTTTCTCGTACAGGCTGCGACGGTGGATGCGCAGCGGCGACTCCAGGCCCAGCGCTGCCACCACCTGATCGGCGCGCCCGCTCCGATCCTGCCCGATGCGAAGGCGCATCAGCGACCGATAGATCCCCTCACCCTCCGTCTCCAACCGCAGCCCCAACACCAGCGGGCGCAGGTCGTAGCGCTGCACCTTCGTCTCTCGCTGATGTTCCCATGGCAGCGAGCGTGTAGCGAGAAGGTCGCCGATGGCGCGGCGGATATCTTCCGCGGAGCTGCCGCCGTTGGGCACGTCTACCTCATACTCCGCCCAGCGCACCTGCGTCTGCAGGGCGGGCAGCGCCAGACCCACTTCTCGAGCGGAGATCGCCTCCAACCCAGGCGGCAGCATCGCCTGGAGCGCGGCCACGAACCGTGTCGGCTCGACACGCTCGCTCAGGAAAACGTCGGCTAGATCGCAACTGGAGGTGACGCTAACCGGAAGGGGCGCAGCTATCGATATCTGCGCTGTCGAGCGCCGGCCTTCAGAGTAGGCCAGAGGCAGGCCCGCCTCTCGCATCGCCTGCTCCAGGGCGCGCATCACCTCAAGGTGCGATAGCTCCTTCGCCTCATCGCCGCGCGCGAACGTCAGGCGCAGACGCTGGACCTTCATCACTGCAGCTTGGTCACAGTCAGCCGCTCAACCTTGTGCGCCCTCACCTCTGTAACGGTGACGTGCAGGCCGTTGTAGACGAACTGCTCGCCCTGCTCGGGGATGCGGCCCAGATGGCTGAGGACGAAGCCGGCAACAGTCTCGTAGCCCCCTTCAGGCAAGCCCAGCTCCAAGTCCTCGTTGGCGTCGGAGATGCTCATCCCGCCATCGATCTCTACGGTGCGTTCATCGAGGCTGATCACCTCCTCATCATGCCGGTGAAGCTCGTCGCTGACGTAGCCCACCAGCTCCTCCAGAAGCGTCTCCAACGTCACCAGACCCTCGGTGCCGCCGTATTCATCGACGACGATCGCCATCTGATGACCGGAGCGCTGCATCTCGAAGAACAGAACACCCACGAACTTCGTCTCCGGCACGAACAGAGCCGGCCGCATCGCCAGATCGATCTGCGACCCCTCGTCCAGCTGTTTCTCGGCCAGCCCGCGCAGAACGTCCTTAATGCCAACGATGCCGATGACGTTGTCGGGGCTGTCCTGGAACACCGGGAACCGAGAGTGGGAGTGCTGCGAGAAGATGGCGTACAGATCTGCGACGGTCATCCCCTTCTCCAGCCAGACAACCTCCGTGCGCGGTATCATCACCTCGTTGACGCGGCGGTCGCCGAAGTGGAATACGCCCTCCAGCAGCTCCGCCTCCCCTTTCTCCACCACGCCCTCGGCGGCGCCGATGTCGATGAGCATGCGCAGCTCGCCCTCGGTCACCGTCGGCCCCTGACCCAGCCGCTTGCCCAGCAGCAACCGCGACAGCAAGTCCGGCACGAAGGCGATCACCGCCAGCAGCGGCATCAGCGCCAGCATCGCAAAGTGAATCAGCGAACCGACGACAAGAGCGTAGCGTTCAGCGGCGCGGACGGCGAAGATCTTCGGCGTCATCTCACCGAAGATAACCGCGGCGACTGTAAGGAGGATGATGGCCACGGCGGCGCCCCAGCCGGCCTGCCCCGCGACGTCGATAGCCACGGCGGTGGCCAGCGCGGTAGCAAGGATGATGGACAGGTTCTGGCCCAGGATGACGAAGGCGAAGAAGCGGTCCTCCCGCTCCCAGATGCGCTCTATTGCGTGCGCTGCGCGGTTGCCCTGAGAGGCCAGGTGCTTTATGCGCACCCGGCTGACGGTGAGAACGGCGGCCTCCATACTGGTGAAAAAAGTGAACAGCAGGAAGGAGACGATGAGGAGGGCGACGTTCAGCCCCAACCCTCCTCCGCCCAGGTCCAGTCCACTCTCCTGGGCGAGGACACCCAGCTCGGGCCGTAATGGAGGTATGTACATCTGGTGCTACACCCGCTCAGCGGCAGGCCAAACCATTATATCGCATCGGCTGGGACGGCTTGCAGGGCTGGACTGCCCCAACCGGCCGCCCATCGTGCATAATGGGGTTCAAACGGAAGGAGAGTACGCACATGTCCCTGGTGGTAACGGTGTACGTGCCGAGCGGCATCGTCATGGCCGCCGACTCCCGTATGACCGTCCTGCGCAGCGAGGAGAGGGAGGAGAAGGACCAGAAGCTGAAGGTCCAGCAGCAGATAGTGCTGTCCGACAACGCCAACAAGGTGGTGATGCTGCGCAGCATCGGCGCCGGCATCAGCGTCTACGACGCCGGCGTGATCAACAACCAGCCGGTGGACAGCCACGTCCACCGCTTCGAGGAAGAGGCGATCACCCCGGAGGACGACGTCGCCTCCTGCAGCGAGAAGTTCCTCTCCTTCTTCCAGACCAACCACCCCAAGGTGCCGATTGGCTTCCACGTGGCCGGTTACCGGATGGAGAACCGCACCAGCAGCCCCTTCGTGTTCGTCGGGCACACCACCAAGCAGGAAGGCGTGCGCCGCGTAAACGTCAACGATGACGGCAAGGTTCAATACGGCATCCTCCGCAGCGGCGACATCCAGGTGGTGAACCGCCTCATCGAAAAGACGCAGCTGCCCCTGTTTGCGGCGATGCCCCTACAGGACGCCGTCGACTACGCCGTCCACCTCATCCGCACCACGATCGATACGATGCGCTTCGAGCCCCGCTTCCCCGGCGTCGGCGGCGCCATCGACGTGCTGGCGCTCACGCCCACGGAGATGCGCTGGGTGCAGCGCAAGGAGCTCCAGGGCGAAAGCTAGTCCGCTGGCGGAAGCGAGCGCCGGCTATCCATCAGAAAATGGCCGGTAGCCGCGGCGAACAATCAGCGTTCCGGTGATAAGGGCGCGGCCATCCGGGCTGCAGATGAGGGCTAACAACCAGGCGGAATCGCTGCCGTCCCCGTCGCCATCACGCTGCTACTCGCACCCGATGCCATCCTTATCCTCGTCGAAGCCGTGAGGGTCGGGCGGCAGCACCGTAAAGTTTCTGAACACGATTCCCCCGCAGTCAAGCTCTGGCGGCGGGGACCGGATGCAGAAGTCTGGGTAGGACGGGTCGCAGTCGGGCGGTGGAGGCGTAGGCTCTGGTGCTGGCGGTGTTGTAGGCGCGGGCGTGGGGGCTGGCGGTTGAGTGGGCTCCGTGCTCGGGGTTGAATCCGGCGTCGGCTCGGGAGTAGGAATCTCCGTTGGTATCACGCTAGGAATAGACGTTGGTGTTACGGTCGTCGCGGGCTCCCCGCCTTCCGCATCGTTGTCGCTGCCTCCGCTGGCAACCGCGATGCCAATGATCAGGACGATGAACGCGGTGGCGCCCAGTGTCGGCCCCTTCCACCACCAGGACAGCGCCCAGAATCGCTGCCAGACCTTACGGACTTCTTCGAGCATAGCCCCCCCTTGCTGTGACGTAGGCGCATTCTAGGCGCGAAAGCGCCCGTCGTCAATGACTCTGGAAAGCAAGACCCTATGTGACGGCTTTATACCAGGTAGTGCGCCACTCGTAGCCTCGCCCATCGCTCGGGTTAATCCTTAACCACCTCTGACCCTCCGGAACGGCCTCCATGCGCAACGGAAGCCCTCACTGCGGCCTCTGTCCCTTATGTAAACCATGTGATGGCTTGGCCCCGATTGGGTCAAGGGTGAAAAGAATAGAGGAGACGAGACGAGATGAAACGTCCAGTGTTTGCTCTCGCTGCGGCAGCGGCGCTGCTGGTAGGCCTGATCGTCGGTGGACGAGGTGCTCAAGCAAGTACCGCCCTGGTTCTGGACTTCGAGGGGCTGGGGGACCTGGAACGGATCCTCAACTTTTACGACGGAGGCTTTGGAGGATTCGGCAGTGGTCCGGGGCCGGCCTACGGCATCTCGTTTGGCCCGGATGCCCTGGCCCTTATAGACGCTGACGCTGGAGGCAGCGGCAATTTCGCAAACGAGCCCAGCGCCAACACGATAGCCTTCTTCTTAACTGGACCGGGCGTAGTCATGAACGTGAATAACGGCTTCACAACTGGCTTCTCGTTCTTCTACACTTCGGCCCGAGTGGGGACCGTTACAGTCTACGATGGACCGAACGGGACCGGGAATGTGCTCGCAACCGTCCCTGTGGAGAAGCAATTCAATACCTGCGGCGCCCCGGACCCCACCGGGGCTTTCTCGTGCTGGACCCCCGTGGGTGTCACCTTCTCTGGCACTGCCTTCTCCGTCAACTTTGGGGGCGTCTGGAACCAGACGGGCTTCGACGATATCACGTTGGGGTCGGCTACCCCGGGCCCAGAGGAGCTGCCGTACGGTCCGGGAGAGTTCGGAATTGACATCAAGCCCGGCAGCGACCGCAACCCCGTCAACCCCAACAGCAAGGGGGTCATCCCGGTGGCTATTCTGGGCAGCGCCACCTTCGACGTCGCCACTGTGGATGTGAACGCTCTGGCGTTCGGTTCGGATGAGGCCACCCCTGCCCATGACCTGACCGATCCTGTCGTGTATGCCGACCATCTCAAGGACGTGAATAGCGACGGCTTTATGGACCTGGTCACCCACTATCGCACCCAGGACACCGGCATCGCCAAGGACGACACAGAGGCCTGTCTTACGGGAGATACGACCGGCGGCGTGGCAATCTATGATTGCGACGCCATCAAGACCGTCGGCAAGTAGCGCCCGTCTGGCGACCAGCGGGGGCTGTGGTCCCGAGTCCCCCGCGTGAACCTTCGGGCGGGCCGACCGCCATCAATCGGGGCGACGTACACCGCCGAGTGGGTCTTGTCCGAGTCACGGTCGCTCCAAGTGACGACGTACGCGACCTGCTTTCCATCTAGAGAGAGTTGGGGGTCGCTCACAGCCCGCAAGAGGTAGACGTCTTCGGGCTGCACTCCTCGCTTCGCGTCCTTCGCCATCGCTCGCCCTCCGTGCCCGCTAGTCCG
>CAJXNA010000036.1 GCA_913056415.1 uncultured Chloroflexota bacterium
CCCAGGCCCAAACTCTCCCCTCCGTCGGTCACCTGCCCCGACTGAGACCGAGACACCGGCGCAATGGCCCGACCAGAGATCGGCCAAGCCGGTCCCAACGCATGCTGGCGGGCGGCGCGGGCAAGGTACCCTTCTCTCCTGCCACCTCCCCCTACCACCTCTCGCCCCGCCGCCGTACCATCGCGGTGGATACCCCTTTGGGCGCCTGGGCGCCTGCCCGCTTGCCTGCCTGGACCTGGGCCCGCGCACCTTAACAACTTGTCCGCCTCAGGAGGACCATGTCCGCCAATGGCGGAACCAGTCCACCGCCAGAGGAACTCGTCCGCCTCAGGAGCGCCCGCCAGATACAAAACCGTTGATCGAACGTTCAATCAACTATCCATGAACGTCGCACAATCAAAAAAGCGACACCAACTCCCCCACCCGCGAATACGCCACACGGCCCGAAACGAAAAACACACTCCCCATCAATCAAACCCCATACCTGGCCCCGCCCCCTCCATCAATCCCCAGATACAAAATACCGCTTGATCGTTCGTACCCTTGACCCTCCGCCCTCCCCTCCCGCACCATAGGCTCACCATGCGCATGTCCCAACTCTTCGGCAAGACCCTCCGTCAGGACCCCGCGGAGGCGGAGACCCCCTCCCACCGCCTCCTCCTCCGCGCCGGCCTCGTCCACCAGATCGCCGCCGGTGTCTACGCCTTCCTCCCCCTCGCCTGGCGCGCCCTCCACAACGTCGAACGCATCATCCGCGAAGAGATGGACGCCGCCGGCGGCCAGGAGCTCATGCTGCCCGCCATCCATCCCATCGAGATCTGGCAGGCCTCCGGCCGCGACCAGACCATGAAGGACATCCTCTTCCGCTTCTCCGACAAGCGCAACCGCGAGTTCGTCCTCGGCCCCACCCACGAAGAGGTCATCGTCGAGCTGTTCAAGCGCAACGTCCACTCCTACCGCGACCTCCCCCTCCTCGTCTACCAGATACAGCAGAAGTTCCGCGACGAACCCCGCCCTCGCGGCGGCCTCATCCGCCTCCGCCAGTTCACCATGAAAGACCTCTACTCCTTCGACACGGACTTCGAAGGCCTCGATGTCTCCTACCGCAAGATGTACGAGGCCTACACCCGCATCTTCGACCGCTGCGGCATCCCCACGGTGCCCGCCCTCGCCGACTCCGGCGCCATGGGCGGCCGTGACACCCACGAGTTCATCTACCTCACCGAATACGGCGAGGACACCTGCCTCCTCTGCCCAAAGTGCGGATACGCCGCCAACGCGGAGGTTGCCGCCTTCGTCAAGGAGCCCGCTCACAACGCCGAGGAGCCCAAGCCGATCGAGGAGATACCCACCCCCGGCCTCTACACCATCCAGTCCCTCGCCGACCACCTCGGCCTCCCCACCTCCAAGACCTGCAAGGCCGTCTTCTACTCCGCGGATGGCGAACCCGTATTCGTCGCAATTCGCGGCGACATGGACGTGAACGAGTCGAAGCTCCGTCATGCCTTGGGCACCACCGACCTCCACTACATGAGCGAGGATGAGGTGGCCGCCGCCGGCTTCGTCCCCGGCTCCGCCGGCGCCGTCGGCCTCAATGAGCGCCTGCCCGCCGCCCCGCGGGTTCGCATCATCGCCGACGACCTCCTGCCGGAGGAGGTCAACCTTGTCGCCGGCGCCAACAAACCGGACGCCCACCTGCTGAACGTCAACTACAGCCGCGACTGGGAGGCGGACACCGTCGCAGATATCGCCCTTGCGGGGGAAGGCTCACTCTGCGCCGCGCCCGGCCATGGGGAATCCCAGTGCCGCACACCCATGGACCTGCGACGCGGCATAGAGATGGGCCAGGTCTTCAAGCTGGGCACCTTCTACGCGGAGAAGCTGGGCGCCACCTACCTGGACGCCGAGGGCAAGCAGCGCCCCGCCGTAATGGGCAGCTACGGCATCGGCACTGAGCGCCTGCTCGCCGCCATTATCGAGGCCAACCACGACGAGCGCGGCATCATCTGGCCGACGGAGATCGCCCCCTTCCAGGTCCATCTCGTCGCTCTCCAGCCTGAGCGGGAGGAGGTGCGTTCCGCCGCCGAGGAGTTGTACGACAACCTCCAGTCGAACGGGCTCGCCGTGCTCTACGACGACCGTGAGGAGACAACCGGCGTCAAGTTCAACGACGCCGATCTACTGGGCACGCCGCTGCGCGTCACGGTCAGCCCCAGAACCCTGGAGAAGGGATCGCTGGAGGTCAAGCGCCGCTCGGAGAAGGAGAGCGAGTTGGTGCCGCTGGACGGCGCGCTGTCCCTGATTGAAGCAGCAATTAGCCGCTAATCCTACCCCAATCACTGCTTGCGATGCCTGCCCGAAAGTGCTATAGTTCTATCGGAATAGTGCTCTTTGTGAGAGTGGGTGGTGACCCACTTTTTTTTGGCCCCGCGAACAGCAGATGAGGGAGGTCGATAAGGCCGTGAAGAGCGAGTTTATGATAGCGATCACGCAACTCGCTGCGGAGAAAAACCTGCCCAGGGAGGTTATCCTGGAGGCCATGGAGGCTGCCCTCGTCTCCGCCTACAAAAAAGACAGCGACCTCCAAGGCAACGTAGTCGTACGCATCGACCGTGAGACCGGCGATCATCGCGTCTTCCAGGAGCAAACGGTGGTGGCCGAGGTAGAAGATGACAAGGCCGATATCTCCATCCAGGACGCCAAGAAGATCAAACCGGACGCCACCATTGACGATGTCATCTCCACAGAAGTGCATCCATCCCACGCCGGCCGCATCGCCGCTCAGACGGCCAAGCAAGTCGTCCTCCAGCGCCTGCGGGAAGCGGAGCGGGAGATGGTGTTCGAGGAGTTCTCGAACCGCGAAGGGGACATCGTGTCCGGCCTCGTCCAGCGGATCGAACCAAATCACATCGTAGTCGACCTTGGTAAGACGGAGGCGATATTGCCGGTGCCGGAGCAGGTGCGGACGGAGCACTACCGGCCCGGCCAGCGACAGAAGTTCTACCTGTTGGAGGTGCACCGCTCCCTGAGAGGCCCCCAGCTCATCCTCTCTCGCACGCACAAGAACCTCCTTCGACGCCTGTTCGAGCTTGAGGTACCCGAGATACACAAAGGCGTAGTGGAGATCAGGTCCATCGCCCGCGAGGCCGGATATCGCAGTAAGGTCGCGGTGACCGCCCAGCAGGAAGGTGTCGACCCTGTCGGTTCCTGCGTTGGCCTGCGGGGCATCCGCATCCAGAACATCGTGAACGAGCTCAGCGGCGAGCGGATCGACGTCGTTCAGTGGGACCAGGACCCGACCCGCTGCGTTGCCAACGCGCTCAGCCCGGCCCAGGTACTCAGCGTACAGGTCAACGAGGAGAGCAACACGGCCTCCGTAGTCGTCCCTGACCGCCAGCTCTCTCTGGCGATCGGCAGAGAGGGTCAGAACGCACGCTTGGCGGCAAAGCTGACTGGTTGGCGAATCGACATCAAGCCGGAATCCGCCGTGCAGGAGGTGCTGGCAGCCGCTTCGGCCTCTGCTCAGCCGTCGGCTCCTCCGCCACCGCAGTCACCCGCGCCGGAGCGTGCGGACCAGCCCTGGATGGAGGTTATCGCGGAAGAGGAGCCGACGACGACGGAGCCCGCGGCTGAGCCTGCCGCAGAGGAGGAGGAAGCGCCCGCGGCAGCAGCGAAGGCCGAAGAGGCCGCCGCTCCGAGTGCGATCCGCTTCGCGGAGGAGGTGCTCGTCCGCAGCCCTGAGGACAGCAACGAGGGTGGCAGCAAGAAGCGAAAGAAGAGCAAGAAGGCTGAACGCAAACCCGAAGGTACGCAGGCCAAGGCGAAAAAGGCCAAGCGGGCCCGACGTCCCATCGTGGAGGACGACGAGGACAACGAGGACAACGAGTTCGAAGAGTTTGACGTCTAACGTTATGAGTGCAGTGAAAATGCAACCTCGGCCAAGGCACGTGCCCCAGCGCACCTGCGTAAGCTGCAGCTCCACGACCGCCAAGCGGGATCTGATCCGCCTGGTACGCGCCCCCAGCGGTGTGGTGGAGCCCGACCCGACCGGTAAACGGCCGGGCCGCGGCGCCTACCTCTGTGGAAACCCTGAATGCTGGGACCGCGCCGTCAGGAAGGGGCGTCTGGAGAGCGCGCTTCGGGCTACGCTCTCTAGCGATGCCCGTGAGGCCATACTTCAGTACGGAGCGGAGCGCCTGAGATCAGAGGCTTCATGAGCGCTCAACAGGCAGCCAACCCCCCGGAGACGGGCGCATCGGCTAAGGCGATCGATATCCCTGCCACCATAGTCGTGCGCGAGCTCGCTGAGCTTCTGCATAGCACAGCGATAGAGGTAATCAAGGAGCTCATGAAGAACGGCGTCATGGCCTCCATCAACCAGAGCGTGGACTACGACGCGGCCGCAAAGGTGGCCAGCGGGCTAGGATACGAGCCTCACCTCCAGGCAGAGGAAAAGATCACCGTCAAGCGCAAAGAAATCGAGGAGGACGCCAGTAAGCTAAAGCCTAGGGCACCTGTCGTCACCGTCATGGGCCACGTCGACCACGGCAAGACGAGCATTCTGGACGCCATTCGTGAGACCAACGTAACGGAAAAGGAGGCCGGCGGCATCACCCAGCACATCGGCGCCTACCAGGTAGAGATTGAGGGCAAGAAGATCACCTTCGTGGACACGCCGGGGCACGAGGCGTTCACCGCCATGCGCGCCCGCGGCGCCAGAGCCACTGACATCGCCGTCCTGGTTGTGGCTGCGGACGATGGTGTGATGCCCCAGACGCTGGAGGCGATCGACCACGCCAAGGCCGCTGACGTGCCCATAATAGTCGCCATCAACAAGATCGACCTGCCGGACGCCAACCCTGACCGCGCCAAGCAGCAACTGTCGGAGCGCGATGTCATAATCGAAGAGTGGGGCGGCGATGTCATCGCCGTGCCCGTATCGGCTAAGACAGGCGCAGGGCTGAAGGACCTGCTGGAGCACATCCTTCTGGTCGCCGAAGTATCTGAACTCAAGGCGGACCCGGACCGTCCAGCCGAAGGCACCATCATCGAGTCGGAGCTCGACCCCTCCCGCGGCCCAATGGCCACCACCATCGTACGGACGGGGACACTCAAGATTGGCGATATTATCATCGCCGGCGACACCTGGGGCCACGTCAAGGCGATGTTCGACGAGAAAGGCCAGCGGCTAAAGACCGCGGGGCCCGCTACGCCGGTGAAGATCATGGGCTTGTCCGAGGTCCCGCGCGCCGGTGACAACCTTACAGCCGTCAAGGACGAGCGCACCGCCCGCGAGGAGATGGAGGCGCGAGAACGGGAGCGCACGGCCGTTGCCCAGCACACCACTACGCTGGAGGCGTTCTCCAGTGACATCTCCGCTGGCCGGGCGAAGGAGCTGGACATCGTCCTTAAGGCCGATGTCCAGGGCACCCTGGAGGCCGTTCAGCAAGCGCTGGAAGGGTTAAGCTCGGACCGCGCTCGCGTAAAGGTGCTGCACACCGCCACAGGGAAGATCAGCGAGTCCGACGTCATGCTCGCTCGCGCCTCAGAGGGCATCGTCGTCGGTTTCAACGTCCGTTCAGAGCCTGGCGCAGTTCGAATCTCGGAGGCGGAAAGCGTGGACATCCGCCACTATGACATCATCTACAAGCTCACCGAGGACATCGAGAACGCCCTGAAGGGTATCATGGAACCCATCATCGAGGAGATCGTGGACGGCCACGCCGAGGTACGGGCGATATTCCGTGTTCGCGGCAACCGCATTGCCGGGTGTATGGTGACAGACGGCGTCGTTCGGCGCAATTCCCAGGCACGAGTCAAGCGCGGCGAGGAGGTTTTGGGGGAGTCACGCGTATCCAGCCTGCGCCGCTTCAAGGATGACGCCCGCGAGGTGCAAGCAGGAGTGGAATGCGGCATTGGTGTAGAAGGCTTCGGCGAGTTCCAAGAGGGGGACGTGATCGAGGCCTTCCACACTGAGACGAAGGCCTAACCCCGGCCGGACCCCTGCTGGTTCCAGAATAGAGAGCCATCTGTGAGCCGACGCCTACAACGACTGAACGTCCTCCTGCAGCAGGAGATCAGCGAGCTCATCCGGCGCGAGCTACGCGACCCACGGCTGGCGGAGATCGTCACGCTCACGGAGGTAAGCATCTCGCCTGATCTGAAGGCAGCCACCGTCTACGTGAGCATAATGGGTGATGACGATGAAAAGGCCGAAACCATCAAGGCGCTAGTCCACGCCGCCCCCTTCGTCCGACGGCAGCTAATGGGCCGTCTTTCGATTAGGCGGACGCCGGACATTCAGTTCACCCTGGACGAGTCGATGGAGAAGGCGGCCCACGTGCTGGATCTGATGAAACACCTACCGGGAACGCACCCTGAGGCATGACCCCGCGCGGCATTCTCAACGTAGACAAGCCGGAGGGCATCACCTCGTTTCAGGTCGTCGCCCGGGTGCGCAAGCTATCAGCGGTAAAGAAGGTGGGGCACGCGGGCACGCTGGATCCCCTGGCGACAGGCGTGCTGCTGGTCTGCCTGAGCCAGGCCACACGAGTGAGCGAGTACCTGATGGAGCTGCCTAAGACCTACCGTGGCAGCGTCCGCCTTGGCGTGGCTACCGACACCTTTGACGCCACCGGAGCGACGACGTTCGAAGGAGACGCGGGAGCCGTAGACGAGACCAAGCTGAAAGCGGCCCTGGAGACTCTGGAGCGCCGGGAGGAGCAGACCCCGCCCAGCTACAGCGCCATCAAGGTCCGGGGTACGCCCGCATACCGCTTGGCCCGGGCCGGCAGGCCGGTGAGCCTGCGCCCGCGTAAGGCGAACATCGAGTGGATCGACCTCCTCTCATTCGAACCTCCCCTCGTGGAGCTTGAGATACGCTGTGGGAAAGGAACGTACATCCGCACTCTAGCCGACGACCTGGGGCGGCTCCTAGGTTGCGGCGCCCACCTGGCAGCCCTTCGGCGCACGGCCGTTGGCCTGTTCAATGTTGACGATGCCTTCTCCATAAACAGGCTGGAGACAGCATTCAAGGACGGAAGCTGGCAGGAGCTGCTGCTACCGCTGGACTACGGCTTAGGCCACTTCCCAGCCGTCTATCTGGAGATGGAGGCGGAGAAGGACATCCGGCACGGCTGTGCCCTGGAGATGGAATCACCCCCGTTCCAGCGCCTGCAAGACGCTCAGGATGGTCAGCGCTGCCGCGCATATGCGGAGGACGGGTCGTTCGTAGGGATCCTCCGCTACGATGGCGAGTCTCACCGCTGGAAACCCCAAAAAGTATTCATATCTGGCCACCTGACGGCATAGCCAAGTTAGAATTTGGTATTCGGCCCCTATTTGGGGCGGAATCCCCCTTGACAACCCCCTGAAAAGCCGTATGCTTGGCCTTCAGAACGGCAGGGTATATATTCAACCCAGTAAAGGGGGTTTTGATATGCAGGCTTATTGCCTCAAGTGCCGCACCAAGAGGGAGATGCGCAACGCTCAGAAGGTTACCCTCAAGAACGGGCGGCCAGCTACCAAGGGTACCTGCCCAGTCTGCAACACTAACATGTACCGGATCGGCGCGGGGAGCTAGGTCCCCGCCGAACCCCTCGCGCTCCGGTTTAGCGAAGCTCCCCCGCCGCGGCAAGGCGGATCTCGCCTCACTAGAAGAACGGCCCAATCGCCCGCTCCGGAACCGCGCAGCGACTGTGCCAGGCCAGCATTGGCTGGCCTGGCTTTTCTTTAAGGATGAGCCTTTCCACTTCTTGCTGTAGAATGGCTTAGGCAGGTCAATACGCACCGGCCGGAGGAGAGATGCCGAACACTCGAAAGTCGCAGCGAACCACCAGAAGGAGACAACCTTTGGGCAAGATCAACGTCGCCATCATCGGCGTCGGCAATTGCGCTTCCTCTCTAGTGCAGGGAGTCCACTTCTACCGCGGGGTGGACAGCAATGCAAGCGTGCCTGGCTTGATGCACGCCAACCTCGGCGGCTACCACATCAGTGACATTGAGTTCGTCGCTGCGTTCGACGTGGACCGCAACAAGGTTGGCAAGGACCTCTCGGAAGCCATCTACGCGCCGCCGAATAACACATACAAGTTCGCGGACGTCCCCAACCTAAATGTGCCGGTATCACGTGGCATGACCCACGACGGGATCGGCAAATACCTGTCGTCAGTGGTGCACAAGGCTAGCGGCCCCACATCGGACATCGTGAAGGTGCTCCGCGACTCGGGTACCCAAGTGGTCGTGAGCTACCTGCCGGTGGGAAGCGAAGAGGGCACCAAGTGGTATGTAGAGCAGGTGTTGCAGGCCGGCTGCGCCATGATCAACTGCATCCCTGTATTCATCGCTCGCGAGCAGTACTGGCAAAAGCGGTTTGAAGAGAAAGGCCTGCCCATCGTCGGCGACGACATCAAGTCCCAGGTAGGCGCCACTATCCTCCACCGTGTGCTCACCCGCCTGTTCATGGAGCGTGGAGTGCGGCTGGACCGTACCTATCAGCTTAACTTCGGCGGCAACACGGACTTCTTGAACATGCTGGAGCGGGAGCGCCTCATGTCCAAGAAGATCTCTAAGACCAGCGCCGTCACTTCCCAGCTTGACTATCAGATCGCTGAAGGAGACATCCACATAGGTCCCAGCGATTACGTGCCCTGGCTCCACGACCGTAAGTGGTGCTACATCCGCATGGAAGGAACCGGCTTCGGCGAGACGCCGCTGAGCCTGGAGGCGAAGCTGGAGGTCTGGGACAGCCCCAACTCCGCAGGCGTAGTCATCGACGCAATTCGTTGCTGCAAGCTCGCCCTGGACCGGGGGATGTCGGGTGCTCTCACTGGACCCAGCTCCTACTTCATGAAGTCGCCCCCCAAGCAGTTCACGGACGACCAGGCGCGCATCCTCACTGAGGAGTTTATTCAGACTAGCAACGGCTCCTCCCCATCGGAGTAGGGGAGGGCTGACGGATCCGCGGGTCTCATGTGGAAGTACATCCTCTTCCTGATTGCGATCCACACCATTGGACGCCTGCCTCTCGGGGTGGGCTACGCGGCTGCCGAAGTGGTGGGGCGGCTGGCGTACCGGCTCTCCCCCGGCTCTCGGCGTAACGTGATCAACAACCTGCGCCACGTTATGGGCAAGGACGCGCCTGATAAGAAGGTGCGTGCTGCCGCCTACATGATCTTCATCAACATCGGTAAGTATTATGTCGATCTGGTACGGATGCCCCGCATGGACCTGGACGATTTCTTCCGGCGGCGGTTGCGCTATTTCGGGCTGGACGAACACTTACTGCCCGCGATAGCAGCGGGTAAAGGAGTCATCATGCTAGGCGCACACCTGGGCAACCCGGAGCTGGCAGGCCAGGGAATGCTGCCCAGAGGCGTGAAGGTATTCGCCCTCACAGAGCCGTTGCAGCCGCCCAGGCTCCGCCGGCTGGTGGACTCCCTGCGCTCCTCGAAGGGTCACACGTTCGCACCGGTCGGCTTCGCTGGGGTCAAGCGCGCCATCCAAACCCTGCGCGAGGGTGGCGTCATCGCCCTAATGGGGGACCGCGACATCGAAGGGCCCAAGGCCAGCCTCCCGTTTTTCGGTGAGGAGACGATGATGCCCACCGGGCCGATCGAGATGGCGCTGCGCACCGGGGCGACCGTCATCCCCTCCTTCTGCCTCCGCACCAAACAGGGCGGTATCGACGCTTACCTCGAGGAGCCGCTGGAGCTGGAGCGAACCGGCGACATGGAGAGAGACGCCCGCACCAATACCAAACGCTTCCTGGCCCTGCTTGAACGCCGCCTGCGGCAGCACCCCGACCAATGGGTAGTGCTGGAGTCGATCTGGGACGGAGTGCCGGTGCAGCCAGAGCCACCACCGGTGGCCGTGGGGGAAGAGGGTTGAGCGATACCCAGCGGCCCGGCAAGGCCGATCTCCATGTTCACACAGCCATCAGCGATGGCATGGCCTCGCCGCGTCAGGTCCTGGAGTACGTGGAGGCGGAGACCGATCTCGACATCATCGCCATCACCGACCACGACGACCCGCGAGGCGCTATGGAGGTTCGAGAAGCATGGGCCCGTGGGAGCTATCGCTTCCAGCTTGTTCCCGGCATGGAGGTCACTGCGATCGAAGGACACATCATCGCCCTGTTCGTAGAGGAGCCACTGCCCTCCCTGCGACCCGTCGAAGAGGTGCTGGCGGCCGTGCACCGTCAGGGTGGCCTGGCCATCGCCGCTCACCCGTTGATGTGGATCACGCGGTCACTGGGCGAGAAGGAGCTCGATCGCATCGCCGACGCCGGTCAGGACGGCGTGTACCTGGACGGTCTGGAGACCGCCAATCAGTCGCCGGGAGCGTGGCTGCGCCTGAGGAGAATCGGCGCGCTTAACCGGGAACGCTACCATCTGGCCGAAATTGGCGCCAGCGACGCCCATCACCTCCAGGCGATAGGGAGCGCCCATACTGAGTTTCCCGGTCGCAGCGCAGAGGAACTCCGGCGTAGTATACTGGAACGCACTTGCCGGGGCGTCAACGGGCGCTACCCAAGCGTGCTCGAGATAGGGCCCTTGCAGGTGCTGCGGCAGGCCTGGCGCGGCCTACTAGTGACGCCACGGACGCTGGGCTGGGGCGCCACCGCAAACAGTTTCTACAAGCGAATCTTTTCCGGCCGATGAAGATCGCCCTTGTCAGCCCGTACGACTGGGCCGTCCCCGGCGGCGTCAACAGCCACGTCAGGCCGCTAGCCGCCCAGTTCATCCGCTCCGGCCACGAGGTGCGGATAATCGCTCCCTCCTCGCGCCGTTTGTCCAACGACTGCGACTACCTAACGGTAATCGGCGAGCACGTCATCGGCCTGCCGGCCAGCGGCTCCGTGGCGAACGTCTGCCTCTCCTTCAACCTGGGACCTCGCGTCAAGCGCCTGCTGGAACGCGAAGGGTTCGATATCGTCCACATGCACGAGCCGTTCATGCCCCTACTGCCGTTCCAGTTCCTGCGCTACTCCCACGCCACCAACATCGCCACCTTTCACGCCGCACGCGAGGGGGGCAGTCGCATATACGCTTACACCAGCTATATCATCAAGCCCTGGTGGCCGCGCATCCATGGGCGCATCGCCCACTCCCGCTCCTCCCTCCGGCTCATCGGCAAGCACTTCACCGGTCGCTACCGCATCATCCCCAGCGGCGTCGATCTCCCGTTCTTCGCTTCCGAGGTGCCGCCAATCCCCAAGTACATCGACCACAGGCGCAACATCCTCTTCTTGGGCAGGCTAGAGAAGCGCAAGGGGTTGCCTTACCTGCTGGAGGCCTACGCGATACTGAAGCAGAAAATGCCGGATATTCGGCTCATCGTCGTCGGCGGCGACGGCGGCATGCTACCAGCCTGCGAACGTTACATACGGCACAAGGGACTGACTGACATCGTGTTCACCGGTTACGTCGCCGAGAAGGAGTTGCCCCGCTACTACAAGACCGCCGACGTCTACTGCGCCCCCAACACGGGGGCCGAGAGCCTGGGGATCGTCCTTCTGGAGGCGATGGCGGCCGGCACCCCGATCGTCGCCTCGCAGATCGATGGGTTCGCAGACGTGCTCACCGACGGGCAAGAGGGGTTGCTGGTGCCGCCGCGCGACGGCAAAGCCCTGGCCGCCGCCCTGCAACGCCTCCTCTCGGACGCCGCCTTGCGCGAGGAGATGGGGAAGCAAGGCGCCAAGACAGCCCAACGCTACAGCTGGGAGCGGGTCAGCGCGCAGGTGCTGGAGTACTACCAGGCAACAGCCAATGGCACCGCGTCAGCCGGCAGCGAGCCGTAGCATGTCACGGCTGCTCCCTCGCTCCGCCCCGCGCTGGCTGACCGACCCAATCGTTGGCGCTCTCGCGGGAGTGGGGGTCACGCCCAACATGCTCACC
>CAJXNA010000037.1 GCA_913056415.1 uncultured Chloroflexota bacterium
TCGATCACGCGGACGGTCGGCCCAGGCTGCCACTTGGCATCGAAGTTTTGGGTGAGCACCTCGCGCAGACGGTAGGAGAGCGCGACCTTTCTAGCGCGCCCACTCTTGGGCGTCGTGTCTTTTGTGCCGCCGCGCGGGAGGTTATGTCGAATCCAAAGTCGCCGGGGGCCACCCTCGGCGCCCCATGTGATATCGCCCCATTGCAGCGCCAGCGCCTCCCCGGTGCGCAGGCCCGCGTCAAGACACAAGAGTACATAGACCTCGGCCTCTGCGCTCTCCTCCGCCATCTCTCCAAGTATACGCGCTGGCCTTGAGGCGGGCTGCGCACAGCCTTAATCCTGACCCTCCTGCCTGCTCCCGTCCCGTGCTACAATCGTTCTCATCATGTGTGGGTACCTTGGCGCGATTCCGGGTAGTGGCCCGAGTGGCCTAGATGCAGTCCTCCATATTCGCTGCGCCGAGGCATTCCCCTATTGACCGTCGCGCGAGGAAGATGTAGTATTCGCCCGCCGGTCTACTAGGTCTCAGTAGATGCCTCGAGTCACGATCGTCGATGTCTCAACCGTAGTCGTGGGTGACGTTTTCACCCCGAACCTCCTTACACCAGACACCTTGAAAAAGTTCTTCCCCAGGGAGCGCCCCCGTGGAATCACTACGAATGTCATCACGCAGATGGAATATCCGCAACGACGAGTCGTGGCCACACTCGAAGAGCGCAAGTTCCAAGTGGTCAAGGAAGCTCCCCGGCGAGCGGACCTCAAGCTCCTCGCCGACTTGGTCACTTCCTTCCTCAAGGCAAACCCCCTCGTGCGGCTCACAGCTGTTGGATTTAACTTCGTAGGCTTCGTTGAGTACGCGCCAGGGAATAGTCATGATGCCAGCGAGAGGCGGTTCATCAGTTCATACGTCGAGCGCGGTCACCTACAGGGCCTGTTCGACGGCAAAATTCAAAGCGTCAACCTCCAGAGCAGATACCGGAAGGAACAGACATTATGTCGACTGGGCCTGCGCTCGGATGCTATACTGAGCAACAGGCGCGGTGTGGAAGTGAAGCTGAATGCGCATCGTGATTTGGGGAAGAACGACCGAAGAAAACTCAGAGAACACTTCGCTACGTTCTCAGACTGGTGGAAGTACTTCGCGAGTGTGACAAACGCGCTCAGCAAGGAAGTGTGAACGCCGTGCCGTTGAGGGTGCCTGCAACCAGTACCCGGCCTGGCCGTGAAGAAGAAAGCGGCACGGGTTCCGACGCCTTCTTTCTGAACCATTCTCTCTACCGCAGGCTCCTAGAGTCCGACTCTGGGTACTGGCGGAATGCTACTCGTTTTAGGTTGCAGCGTGGTTTAATGCAAGACCAGCCCCGCGATGAAACCCTGGCAGATTGGCAATTCGAGACTAATATGGTCATCACAACAGGAGTCGTTGGTCTCGAAACATCCGTTGATCGCTCCCTACTGGGCCAAGCACGCCTACCTATCCCGTGGTCCGAGCACTTAGATTGGCTTTCTGACTTCATACTCCCATCGGTGCCGGTGGAGCAGCTATTCATACGTAACGTGGAGACGTTGCGGTATCCGCCTGGCCCTCCGGCTGAGTCGGGACGCTTTCAGGAGTCGCTCTGGATTGAAGAGAGCTTCGAAACGCTTACCGAGAAGTATGCCGGCTTCTGGATCGCTGTTGAGGGCACCTCTGTCATTGCTATTGCACAAACCGAAATGGACGTGCTCAAGCAGGCGGCCCGCGTTGGGCACGACGCTCCTTATACGTATCGCGTGCCAAGCGAAGGCGAGCCTACCCCGATGGCCGCCACCGACTAGATGGCTACGACCATAACATTCCCATTCGCGCTTTCATACCGTCAATCCACCGCTGATGGCGAGACTGTCTGGACGCCTTACGTTGATGTCACGTACGAGGCTCACACTGGCCGCCGGCTCCGCAAATCGGCACTTGTTGACACCGGTGCCGCGTGGTCATGCATCCCGCAGGACATTGCCGCTGGCCATTTCCATATTGACTTAGACTCATGCCCACGTCGGCGAATCCAAGGGGCAGACAAGGAGGATCCGCAGGAGTGTCCTTACCAAGAGATGACAGTCCAACTTTTGGGCAAGGAGCTGCAGTGCGACATCCTCTTCCTGCCTGGCCCTCTGTATCTCATCGGCCGCATACCAGTCTTCAGCAATTTCCTTTTTGCGTTTGAGGAAAACCAATCGCCTGGTACGTATCGCCTGCTGTACCAAGCATGAAGCGCACGCCTTCGACCCCGTGAGGTGAAGCCCAGCGGCCACCGCGCCGTTCAGTTTATCCTGTAGCCGAGTCCCTGAACCAGGCTCCAACGCCAGCTAGCTCCATAGCGGCACGGGAGGCCTCGAGTACGACTGTGCTAATATTGGTTCGCCATGCGATACCACATCTGGACCGAGGGCTGCCAGATGAACGAGGCGGACTCCGACAAGCTCGCCGCCGGCCTCGCCAAGCTGGGCTGGCAGGAGACCGCCAAACCGGAGGACGCCGATCTCGCCGTCGTCAACACCTGCGTCGTCCGCCAGAAGGCGGAGGACCGCGCCGCCGGCTACCTGGGCCGCCTCCGTCGCATGAAAGAGGAACGCAACGGTAAGCCGACCCTCCAGATCGCCGTTATGGGCTGCATGGTCGGCCCCCGCACGGACGACCTCCGCGCCCGCTTCCCCTACGTCGACGTCTGGGCCCGACCCCAGAGCTTCGAGGTGATCCTCCGCCACCTCGTGCCCGATTCCGACCTCGGCGGCGAGTTCTGGCCCGACACCTTCCCCAAGCCCAAAGGCCCCACCGCCTTCATCCCCATCATCCACGGCTGCAATAAGTTCTGCACCTACTGCATCGTCCCCTACCGCCGCGGCCGCGAGCGCTCCCGCACCATCGACGATATCGCCCGCGAGGTCGCATCCCACTGTGCCAACGGCGTGCGCGAGGTCACCCTCCTGGGCCAGACCGTCGAGGCCTACGGCAAAGATTTGGACGACAAGCCGGACCTCGCCGACCTGTTCGCCGCCATCCACGACACCCCAGAGCTGCGGCGTATCCGCTTCCTCACCTCCTACCCCCGTGACATGACCGAACGCATCATCCGCGCCGTGGCCGACCTCCCCAAGGTCTGCGAGCACTTCAACATCCCCGTCCAGGCCGCCGACAACGACATCCTCGCCCGCATGCGCCGCGGCTACACTATCGAGGAGTACCTGGAGTGGGTGCACCGCATCCGCGACATCGTCCCCGCCGCCGCCCTCTCCACCGACGTCATCGTTGGCTTCTGCGGCGAGACTGAAGCCCAGTTCCAGCGCAGCCTTGACCTGCTGCAGGAGCTGCGCTTCGACAAGGTCCACGTGGCCGCCTACTCCCCTCGGCCCGGCACCATCGCCTGGCGCCACCTGGAGGACGACGTCCCCCGCGAGGAGAAGATGCGCCGCCTCCACGCCATCGAGGCCGTCCAGGAGCGCATCGCCACCGAGATCAACGACGCGCTCCTCGGCACCACCCAGGAGGTCCTCGTCGAAAGCCTGCCCGCCGACCGGCGGGGCGTGAAGGAGGCCGTCCTCAGCGGCCGCACCCGCACCAACAAGCTCGTCCACTGGCCACGCCCGTCTGGGCAGAGCGACGCCCGCCTCGGCGAGATGATCCACGTCCGCATCACCCGCGCCAGCCCCTGGGCCCTCCGCGGCGTCCAGGCCAATGCCGCGGTCCCCGCCTAGCCCCTCCGCTATGGCCGCGCTCTCCCACCCTCAGGGCCCGCATCCTCCAACCCACGACAGCCGTCCTCAGCGCGACACGGCCGTCCTCGTCGTCATCTTCACCGTGGACGATGGCCGCCTCCACGTCCTCCTCGTCCGCCGCTCCGCGCAGCCGTTCAAGGACTCCTGGTCGCTCCCCGGCGGCCTCCTCGCCCCCGGCGAGTCGCTCGACCAGGCCGCCGTCCGCAAGCTCGACGACGAGACCGGGGTCACGGACCTCTTCCTGGAGCAGCTATACACCTTCTGCGACCTCGACGGCCGCGGCTCCATCGCCGCCGCCTACTTCGCCCTCGTGGACCCCAGCCGCGCTCACCTGGCCCAACGCCGCGCCTGGCTCCCCGCCTGGCGCCCCGTCGACGATCTGCCCGACCTCCCCTTCGACAACGGTCGCGTTATCGATTACGCCCGCCAGCGCCTTCAGGCCAAGCTGGAGTACTCAAACGTGGCCTACTCCCTCCTCCCGCAGGAGTTCACCCTCTCCCAGCTCCAGCGAGTCCACGAAGCGATCCTCGCCCACCCCCTGGACAAACGCAACTTCCGCAAGCGCATGCTCTCTCTCAGCATCGTCGAGCCCACCGGCCGCACCGCCACCGAGGGCCGTCACCGCCCCGCTCAGCTCTACGCCTTCCACGAGCGCAAGCCCATCATCTTCTAAGACCACCGCATGCTCTTCCTCCGGCTCCTCACCACCGGCCTGGCCTTGGCCGGCGTCAGGGGCGTCGGTATCATCCTCGTGGACGCCCGCGGCCGCTTCCTCCTCAACCTCCGCGGCCGCCGCGCCTCCAAGCCTGAGGTGGGCCAGCGCAGGGCGCGCGCCATCCTCGCCAGCCGCTGGGCTATCCTCGGCGGCGGCATCCTGCTCGGCGAGACGCCCGAGCAGGCCACCTTGCGCGAGGTCCGGGAGGAGACCGGCCACCCGGTGCAACGCGTCCACCTCGTCGTCCGCGCCTCCTGGCCGCGGCCGGTCTACCTGTACGCCGCCGGCCTGCCGGTACCGGCAGAGGAGATACTGCTGGGCGAGGGGGTAGAGCACCGCCTCGTTACCCTGGCCGAGGTCTCCCGCCTGTCGCCCCGCGCCCCTCTTCTGCGCCCCGTCCTGCGCGCCTTCGCCGCCACCTCCGCCTACCAGGCCGCCCTTCAAGACGCCCGCCAACCGTAGGCGTACCTCGCCCTTGCAAACTTTGGGAAATCTTTCTATAATGTTCTCTTACCGGAGGTCGCCCCCTCATGTCAAACAACACGCGAGCCCTCATTATCGGGCTGGCTGGCCCGGCCCTCAGCGCCCTCGGAACGCTGTGGGTGCTGGCGAACGTGCTCATCGATAGCGGCCGTGAGCTCACCTTCCGCTACGTCATCTTCGATCCCGGCCACCTGATAATCGCCGCCGGCGTCATCGTCTCGGTCGTCTCTATCCCGGTCGCCTTCCAGGTCGCCGCGGCGGCGCCGGAGGACCTGGAGCTCGATCTCTTCGAGCCGGACCCGGCGGAGCAGCCGTCCGAAGCCCCGGCGACCATCCCAGCCGAGTGGGAGACGGCGGAGTGATCGACGTCGCGAGCCTGGGATCGATCATCGATGGGGCGGGCGCTCTCCCCCACCACGAGCTTCACGGATACATCCCCGAGCCAGCCGAGTCGCACCACCTGTTCGGCGCCGCCTTCCTGGTCGTCGGCGTCCTCCTGATAGTGGAGACGCTGGCCGGCAGCGTCTGGCACCGCAACCGGCTGCGCACCACCCTCTGGCCCGCCGCCATCATGAGCCTGGGCGCCGGAATGGTGGCCGTCACCGCCCTGGAGCCGGATGACCGGCTGATCCACTTCACCATCGGCCTCATCATGCTCGCCGCCGGCTGGCTCGAGTACCGCCACCGCATGGGCGAGGTCCCCAGGCGCACCGCCGATCTGCTGATCGTGCCGGCGCTGATAGCGGGCGCCCTGGAGATCGGCGTCTTCCACTTCCACGGCTCCCTCAACAACTTCGGCACCGTGCACGTGCTCTTGGGGCTAACGGTGGGAGCGATGGTCCTGGTGCGGCTGTATCAATCGCGGCTGCTAACTTCCCCGCCGCGCCACGCCTTCATGGGCGTCCTGGTGTTGGCGCTCGCCTTCGAGCTGATGGCGCTCAGCCACTAAGGGGCAGAGGCGAACAGGCCGCCCGAGCTTAGAGCCTGTACGCGGAAGGTGGCCTAAAGTCAAAGCCGCTACAGGGACGCGCCATACCGCCTTCGTTGGCAATCATGCGTTGTGGCTTGGCCAGCATCAGCCACGAACAGCTTTCGACAGTCCACACACCCGAAAATGCGCGCCGAAACTCTGCCTGGGATTTCGCCGCCCGGCATGATCACCTCCCACTCGCTCATGACGACGAGTAGTTCAGCTGCGCCTGTTGGCATGACGCGCCCCTCCGCGTTAACCATAACCCTCATATCGTCATTCTAAATCGCCTTCGATAGTTTTGCACTTCCCTACCCCTTCGTGTCCTCTTGACACTTTCTCCCTGACCTGATACGCTGGTCTCCTAAGAAGATAGTGTACAAGATACACTATCTCGACCGCTGGGAAGGATACTGCAGATGGTAACCAGGACCAAGCTCCGAGAGCCCCTCCCCATCGTCAGCGAGGACACCCTCCTCAACGAGGCGATGGAGTGCCCTACCGACCGCGATCTGGACACCCGCCCCCTCGCCGAGGAGTCCTCCTTCGCCTTCTGGCAGAAGGACATCCCGGAGGAGTACTGGCGCCTGGACGGGCGCCAGATCATCGCCCGCATCGCCGCCGCCCGAAAGCAGCTCGGCCGGCGCTGCGTCGTCCTCGGCCACCACTACCAGCGCGAGGACATCATCCAGTTCGCCGACTTCCGCGGCGACTCCTTCAAGCTCGCCCAGTGGGCCGCCGAGCGACCCGAGGCCGAGTTCATCGTCTTCTGCGGCGTCCACTTCATGGCCGAGGCCGCCGACATCCTCTCCCAACCACACCAGAAGACCGTCCTCCCCAACATGTCCGCCGGCTGCTCCATGGCCGACATGGCCGACCCCGAGGACGTCTACGCCTGCTGGGACGAGCTGTCCGAGGCCAGCATCACGGACGTCATCCCCGTCACCTACATGAACTCCGCCGCCTCCCTCAAAGCCTTCTGCGGCAAAAACGGCGGCATCGTCTGCACCTCCTCCAACGCCCCCAACGTGATGGACTGGGCCTTCCAGCGCGGCAAACGCGTACTCTTCTTCCCGGACCAGCACCTGGGCCGCAACACCGGCCTCAAGCGCGGCATCGCCCTGGATCAGATGGCCGTCTGGGACTACACCCTCCCCTACGGCTCACTGGGCGGCAACACTCTGGAGCAGCTCGAGCGCTCCCGCGTAATCCTCTGGAAGGGCCACTGCTCCGTCCACAACCGATTCTCCGTCGAGCAGATCGAGAAGGCCCGACGCGACCACCCCGGCATCACCGTCATCGTCCACCCCGAGTGCCGCATGGAGGTCGTCCAGGCCGCCGACGCCGACGGCTCCACCGCCTTCATCGCCAACACCATCACCGAGGCCCCCGCCGGCTCCCAGTTCGCCGTCGGCACCGAGATCAACCTCGTCTCCCGCCTCGCCCGCGAGAACCCGGACAAGCTCGTGTTCTGCCTGGACCCCGTCGTCTGCCCCTGCTCCACCATGTACCGCATCCACCCCGCCTACCTCTGCTGGGCCCTCGAGGAGCTCGCCCAAGGCCGCATCGTCAACCGCGTGGAGCTGGACGAGGACACCCACCGCGACGCCCGCATCGCCCTAGAGCGAATGCTCGCCGTCAAGTAGCGCTGGAAAGGCTCGGCCATCATGTTTGAGGGGACAGTGGATTCGATATACATCGCTCCGGTCGCGAGCGAACCCACCGTATCCGTGGAACAGGCACGCGCAGTCCCGGGGAAGGGGCTGGAGGGCGACCGCTACTTCAACCGCGAAGGCACCTACTCTGACAGGCACGGACCCGACCGCGAGGTCACGCTCATCGAGATCGAGACGATCCAGGCGCTGGAGCGTGACTACAAGCTCAAGCTCAGCCCCGGCGACGCCCGCCGCAACATCGTCACCCGCAATGTCCCCCTGAACCACCTCGTCGGCCGCGAGTTCCAGGTCGGAGAAGTGACCCTGCGCGGAATCCGCCTCAACGAGCCCTGCAACCACCTGGCCAGCCTCACCGACGACAAAGTCAAGCAGGACCTCGTCCACCGCGGCGGCCTCCGCGCCCAGATCATCACCGAAGGCGTCCTCCGACCCGGAGATACGATACAACCCCGATAACCGTGGAGCGCTACGACTACATCATCGTCGGCTCCGGCATCGCCGGCCTCTACGCCGCCCTCCTCGCCCGCGAGCACGGCTCCGTCCTCGTCCTCACCAAGGGCTCAATTGACGACTGCAACACCCGCTGGGCCCAGGGCGGCATCGCCGCCCCCATCGGCGCCGAAGACTCCGCCCAGCGCCACCTCGACGACACGATCGCCGCCGGCGCCGGCCTCGTCGACCCCGAGGCCGCCCGCGTCCTCGCCGAGGAGGCCGCCGACCGCATCGACGACCTCGTCCGCTTCGGCGTCCCCTTCGACACTCTTCACGGCGAGATCGCCCTCGCCCGCGAAGGCGCCCACTCCCTCCCCCGCATCCTCCACGCCGGCGGCGACTCCACCGGCGCCCACATGGAGCTCACCCTCTCCTCCCTCGCCCAGCAGTCCAACATCACCGTCCTCGAGTTCACCCTCGCCACCGAGATCCTCCTCCAACCCAGAGCCGCTGTAGGGGCGACCTTCAGGTCGCCCACATCTCCTGCTCATCCTGAGCGAAGCCCCCATCATTCTGAGCGAAGCGAAGAATCTGTAGGGGCGACCTTCAGGTCGCCCGCATCCCCCGCTCATCCTGAGCCTGTCGAAGGACGAGTCCGAGGCGTCCGCGCCCTGGACGAGCGCAGCGGCCGCAGCACGGACTACGCCTGCCGCCACCTGGTGCTCGCCACCGGCGGCGCCGGCCAGCTCTACCGCGTCACCACCAACCCGGACGTCGCCACCGGCAACGGCATCGCCCTCGCCTACCGCGCCGGCGCAGAGATCATGGACATGGAGTTCTTCCAGTTCCACCCCACCGCTCTCAAGCTCCCCGGCGTCCAGCCCTTCCTCATATCCGAGGCCGTCCGCGGCGAGGGCGGCCTCCTCATCGACGTCAACGGCGCTCGCTTCATGCCAGAATACGACGACCGCGCCGAGCTCGCCCCCCGCGACATCGTCGCCCGCGCCATCCTCGACCGCATGCAGAAGACCGGCGCCGACCACGTCCTGCTGGACGTGACCGGGCTCGATCAGGCACGCGTCATCGCCCGCTTCCCCCAGATCTACCGCTTCTGCCTTGACCAGGGCCTGGACATCACCCGCCGGCCCATCCCCGTCTCCCCCGCCGCCCACTACACCATGGGCGGCATCCGCACCAACGTCTGGGGCGAGACCAACATCCCCGGCCTCTACGCCTGCGGCGAGTGCGCCTGCACCGCCGTGCACGGCGCCAACCGCCTCGCCTCCAACTCCCTCCTGGAGACCGTCATCTTCGCCAAGCGAGTCGTCCAGCGCACCATCGAGGCGCCCCCCGACTCAGTCGGGGCTGAACCAACCGCCGACGCCATCGACCTGTCCGAAGCGGCGCCCGCTGAGACACCGTCACCCTCCCGCCAGGCGGTCCAGTCGCTGATGTGGGATCAGGTTGGCATCGTCCGCGACGGCGACAGCCTCTCGCGCGCCAAGGCCACCCTCTCCGCCTGGCACGCCGCCCTGCCCAAGCCCACGGACCGTCCCGCCCACGAGCTTACCGACCTCGTCGCCTGCGGCCGTCTGGTGACGGAGGCGGCGCTGATCCGCGAGGAGTCCCGCGGCGCCCACTTCCGCTCCGACTTCCCCCAGCCACACGAGGAGTGGCGCCGCCACATCGTCTTCCGCAAGGGCGCCTAGAGAACGGCTGCCATGCGGTATGGAACCGCGGTGGTACTTGCGATTGGCCGCCGACCCACCCACAATCGACCTATGAACGCCGCCGACCTCGCCACCCAACTCGACAGCTATTTCCACCTCGACCGCTTCCCCACGGACGACTTCGCGATCCTCCCCCAGTTCTGCCGCGAGGCGGCCATCCCTATCGATGAGTACGCCACCGCCTCCTTCCTGAAGCGCTTCAACGGCCTCATGCTGGACAACGCCGATCAGATCGCCCGCGTGTTCACCCTCGTCTTCCCGTCTGACCACGTGCTGGCGGAGGTCGAGCGCCGGGCCGCGGGCGAGCCTGCCCTCATCTTCACCCATCACCCCATGGACATGGAGACCTCCGGCCGCGGCCTCATCCCCATCAGCACCGAATGGCTCCGCCGCCTCCGTCGGACCCAGATCTCCCTCTACGCCGCCCACGCCCCGCTAGACTGCCACGAGACCTCATCCACCTCCCGCGCCCTTGCCCGCGCCATCGCTGTGCCCGCCGATGCCACCTTCGCCAGCTACTTCGGCGGCCACGCCGGCGTCCACGGCCGTATCGAACCCACCTCCTTCGAGGAGTTCAGTGAGCGCGTCCGCCGCGCCTGCGGCCTCGACCACCTCGAGACGAAGGCCAACAGCGACCGCGCCGTGCAGCACGTCGCCGTCGTCGCCGGCGGCGCCGCCTACCCGCCCATCATGCAGGAGGCTGTCGACGCCGGCTGCGACACCTACATCACCGGCGACTTCCGCCTCCGCCACGGCGGCCCCTGGGCCGAGGAGCACCGTCCCCAGTTCGACGCCTTCGTCGAGACCGTCCCCCTCAACCTCATCGGCGCCTCCCACTACGCCACCGAGTCCCTCGTCCTCCGCGACGACATGCTGACCCTCTTCCGCGATCTCGCCCAAACGGGCGCCCGTCCGGGCGGTCTCGACGCCGAGTTCGTCCCCCAATCGGACCCCTGGCGATGACCGAGCCCGAACTCACCCTGGACGAGGCCGAACTCCATCGCCTGGCGGAGAGCGCCCTCGCCGAGGACCGCGCCGACCGCGACGTCACCACCGCCGCCCTCGTCCCCGAGGGCCAGACCGGCCGCGGCCTCATCATCGCTAAGGCGGAGGGCATCCTCGCCGGCCTCCCCATCGCCCACGCCGTCTTCGCCGCCGCCGGCGCCTCCCTCGCCTGGCGCGCCGAACAAGAGGACGGCCACCGCCTCTCCCCCGGCGACCGCGTCGTCACCATCGAGGGGTCGCTCGCCTCCATCCTCCGCGCCGAGAGAGTCGCCCTCAACTACCTCACCCACCTCAGCGGTGTCGCCACCGCCACCGCCACCGTCGTCCGCGCCCTGGAGGGCACCGGCTGCCGCCTGCGCGATACCCGCAAGACGATCCCCGGCCTGCGCGCCCTGGAGAAGTACGCCGTGCGTGTCGGCGGCGGCACAAACCACCGTCCCAACCTCGCCGGGGGCGTCCTCATCAAGGACAACCACCTCGCCGCCCTCCGCGATCGCGACCTCGGCATCGCCGACGCCCTCCGCCTCGCCCGCCAGAGCCTTGCCCGTCTGGGTAACCCCGACACGCGCATCGAGATAGAGGTGACCACCGTCGACGAGGCGCGTCAGGCCCTGGATGCCGCCGCCGATGAGCTCCTACTGGACAACATGCCCCCGGACCAGATGCGGGAGGTCGTCGCCCTCGCCGCCGCCTCGCGAAGCGACCCCGATGAGCCTGCATCATCGGGGCGACGCCCCCTCCTCGAGGCCTCCGGCGGCATCAGCCTGGAGAACGCCCGCGCCGTCGCCCAGACCGGCGTCGACTTCATCTCCATGGGCGCCATCACCCACTCGGCGCAAGCGCTGGACATGAGCCTGGAGCTGGAGGCGGTGTAAGGGCCTGCTCTCACGCCTTTGTAAGCCTTCAATCTGCTATAAGCGGGGGAGCCCGATGGGCTTTGCCCCCTCGGAATCAAAGCCTGCCCTGAGCCCGGTCGAAGGGGTCGGAATGACATCTTTTAATTTTGTGGAAAAATTGAAGATTACAAAGGTACTTCATCAATTCTCCCTCCGCATC